>CALKXN010000103.1 GCA_938003555.1 uncultured Robiginitomaculum sp.
AAATTCAGCGTTGACCTTCAGCGCAGCCTTTAATTTTTCTTGATACGAATCTCGCGTGATCTCAATTCCGCCGAGGCTGCGTAGATGATCTGTCATAAATTGCGTATCAAGCAGAACAAAGCCGCGCGCATTTAACCGATCAACCAGAGCGGCGAGGGCAACTTTGCTGGCATCTGTCTCGGTAGAAAACATAGATTCGCCAAAAAATGCACCGCCCAAACTGACGCCATACAGCCCGCCCACGCGCTTGCCATCTTTATAGGTTTCGACGCTGTGGGCATTACCCCTGCGGTGCAGGGCAGAGTAAAGCTGGGCGATGGAGTCATTAATCCATGTGTTCTCGCGCCCTGGCGCAGGCTTCGCGCAGTCCATCAGCGTCCCGTCGAAATCCAGATTGAACTTTACCTCATAATCTTGCCGCTTAATGCGTTTGGCGAGTGAGCGAGAGATATGCAGGCCGTTTAATGGAATAATTCCGCGCTCATCGGGATCGAGCAGATAGATATTCGGATCATCTCGGCTATCCGCCATAGGAAACACGCCGCGCGCATAGCAAGCTAGGAGTTGAGTGGGGCCGAAGAGGGTGGACATAAGTTACTTCTAGCACATAATTTATTTTAATGAGGCCTTATTTAGGTTCGTGTTTTGTACTTTTAACGATAGCATTCTCGTCTCTGCAAATTGGTTTAACGTTGCCGATTGCTCCGCCACCAACCCGTGTTGCCTTAGGTAAAAATCTATCCATACCGAACGACCAATAGGCAGTTCTTCTATCGTATGTAAGCGAATTAGTTTGGGCCTTAAGAGCAATGTTCGCAACTAGTCCTGTGCAAACACCATCGAATTTTCGACTCCATACCAGTTCTTTTGTTTCCTCAATATCCCATGCTTCTAAATCATTTGTCTCAACCAGGTTTGCGCGATTATTATTACACTCGACGACATAAAGACAGAGTGCAGATCCTTCCGCACGGTCAAGCGAATAGCGTTGCGCGTCTTCTACAATTCGTTCTTTTGTAAGGTTGTTAAAATTGTAGAGAGCGCTAAAATCGCTTGTAAAGGCATCCCATATCAGCGCGCCCATTATCGCCGTTAGAAATAAGACGAGTATGCCGCGCGCAAACCTTTTCATCGCGCTTTATTCCGCCTCTTGTTCCTCAAGCCATTTTTCCAACCAGTGAATATTATAGTCACCGGACAGGACATCTTCTTGATTGAGCAAGTCTTCGAATAGCGGGATTGTTGTATTGACACCGCCGACGACCATTTCGCCTAACGCACGTTTCAACCGCAAGATCGCGCCCTCACGGGTTTTCCCGTGAACGATGAGTTTGCCAATCAGACTGTCATAATAGGGCGGGATTTTATATCCGGCGTAAAGCGCGCTATCGAGGCGGACATTGAGGCCGCCCGGGGCGTGGAACTCTGTGATTGTGCCGGGCGAGGGCGCGAAGGTGCGCGGATGCTCGGCATTGATGCGGCACTCAATGGCATGACCATGAAAGACGATGTCCTCTTGTTTGAACGACAGCTCTAGTCCGGCCGCAACGCGAATTTGCTCGCGCACTAGATCAATATCAGTGATTTCTTCGGTGACGGGATGCTCGACTTGAAGGCGGGTATTCATTTCAATGAAGAAGAACTCGCCATCCTCATAGAGAAATTCAATCGTGCCCGCGCCGCGATACCCAATTTTGGCAACGGCTTTGGCAACAATGTCGCCAATATCTGCGCGCTGCTTTGAAGTCAGCGCCGGAGAAGGCGCTTCTTCGAGGACTTTCTGATTGCGCCGCTGAAGGCTGCAGTCACGCTCGCCAAGATGCACGACATTGCCATGCGTATCGGCCATAACCTGTATTTCAATATGACGCCCGCCGGTGAGATAGCGTTCCAGATAGACTTCGCCATTGCCAAAGGCCGCGATGGCCTCTTGCTGTGCGGCCATAAGCGCTTCGTCGAGATCAGCCGCTGTTGCGGCAAGGCGCATACCGCGCCCGCCACCGCCTGCCGCCGCTTTGACCAAGAGCGGAAAACCGACTGTCTTGGCGACTTTGCGCGCTTCTTCAAGCGTGGCCACACCGCCATCAGAGCCGGGAACAACAGGAATGCCCGCTGCTGCTACCGTGGCTTTGGCCGTGATTTTATCGCCCATGATGCGGATATGCTCTGCTGTTGGCCCGATAAAGATCATGCCGTGCGCTTCAACGATTTCCGCAAATTTTGCGTTCTCGGACAGGAAGCCATAGCCGGGATGGACGGCATCTGCATGCGTAATTTCACAAGCGCTGATGATGGCCGGAATATTGAGATAGCTTTGCCCGACGGGCGCGGGGCCGATACAGACAGATTCGTCGGCAAGACGCACATGCATAGCTTCGCGGTCGGCTTCGGAATATACGGCAACCGTTTGCAGGCCCATTTCTTTACAGGCGCGGTGAACGCGAAGCGCGATTTCACCGCGATTAGCGATCAGAACTTTCGTAAGTTTCGGCATTGGATTAGCCGATCACAAACAGAGCTTCGCCAAATTCGACGGGCTGGGCATCATCGACAAACATCTCAAGCACGGTTCCCGCCTTTTCTGCCGTGATAGGGTTAAAGGTCTTCATCGCTTCAATCAGCATAATGGTGTCACCGACTTTGACCGTGTCGCCCACAGAAACAAAAGAGTCTGCTTCGGGGCTAGGGCGCGTATAGGCTGTCCCGACCATGGGTGATTTTTGAGCATTGGCATTTACGGCCGGGGCCGCAGGGGCTTC
>CALKXN010000104.1 GCA_938003555.1 uncultured Robiginitomaculum sp.
TAAGATAGGAAAATGAGAGGGATGACGCCCCAAAAAATGAAGCGGTTAACGTTGTCCATATACAGCATAGTCTAGCCCCACGTTCGATATAAATAACGCACCGAAGATGCACAAAATAGAAAGCGCAAAAGGAGAGCGCAAATATTTATAGTTTCGTTTCCGCATCACCTTCGCATGTCTAAACATGAACTCAACCAAAATCATAAAAATGCCAAAAAACAATGCGATTTGGGCCTGCGGGGTCACATCGAGAAGGGAGTGAACCCCGTCAAAACCCTCAAAGCTAAAGACGAGTTTTTCGATAAGCCTTTCAGTGTTACTGTCAGCAAAGATCAATCTGCCCACAACAATAGCAATTGGCATCAAAATAAAACAAAGAAATTTGTGACCCCGCTGGAGCAATCGGATTGTCAACCAAATGAAGACAGTGTGAAAAATGCCCCAGAGTAAAAAATTAAATGACACGCCATGCCACATCGCGGAGGCAAGAAAAACACCCATCAATGCCGCAAATAATGGGGCTTTGGCGCGAAGGGGTTGATAAAATAATAGCTTTAAAACATGAGACAGAGAGATATGCCAAGCCCGCCAATATTCAACCATATTATGGCTTGAAAAAGGCTGCTTGAAATTGAGAGGGATGCGATATCCGAGGACTCCGAATAATCCATAAATCAACAAGGAAAGCCCGCAAAAATTCATATAGACAAAGACTTCGAAAATCACCGCAAAGAGAAGAGACGATAGGAGGTCCGTGTTTTCTAGAAGAAAGAAAAATTCCGTGAGCGGACTGGCTACAATGCGAAACATAAAAATTCCGATGATCATGAAGGGGACATAATACTTGATTCTCTCTTTCATTTTTTTATGAAAAATGGACTTGTAATATAGCGCAATAGGCCCCGTGCTGAGGAGCAAGGGATTAGATACACTCCATATTTTTGATGTGTTGAACGACTTAGTTGCAATCAAATAAGCGATTGAAGCGGTGTAGAAGGAAAGTCCGAACAAGAGCACATGGCTCGTTTCCGCATGTGACCC
The DNA here is from genome assembly GCA_938003555.1 of uncultured Robiginitomaculum sp. Lineage (GTDB taxonomy): Bacteria > Pseudomonadota > Alphaproteobacteria > Caulobacterales > Maricaulaceae > Robiginitomaculum. The sequence goes on from CALKXN010000104.1 coordinate 1,042, forward strand.
AGTAAGCGCCTCAGTCAATCCAAATAGGCTCGCAATTGAGATTGTAAAAAAGAGCAGATATTCGGAATATTTAATCTGCGTATATTGGTATAGAAAAGCTAAGCAGGCTACGACGCCCAAGGGCATAAATATTCTGATAAAACCTTGGTGGCCAGAAATGGAATAGCTGACGACTGCAGCAATTATCCAAACTGCAAGTTGCTTGCGAATCATCAATTCCCTTTTGTCTGCTTACAGCCAGCAAACCCTTGAACACCCTAGCGGTAAAGGCAAACACTTTACACCAGACTTTAAATCTTTGAGTGCATCGGAACCTTGGTTCCTCTTAGCCATCACGATTGTTTTGGCGTAATCGTTTAGCTTTCCTCAACATAGTTCTACGACAGGAGTTTGTCGAGGTCTGAGAGTTTGATGCCTTGGATATTGGCCAGGCTATAAGTTAGCCAGCGTTGTGGGTTAACTGCGCAAAATTGAGCATCTTAAAATCGCCCAAACAAAGACACGCAACGCGTGGCAGGTGGTGGTCTCAAACGTCACTGCTGTTTGGACAGGCGCTTTGGCGTTCATGATAACAGAGTTCTCACAGCAGATGATTTTATAGTATATGGTTTATAAACGTATATACATTCAGGCGGGGGCCTAAAGGATAGATTATGATTACAAAATTTGACCGCCTTGTCGTGGCATCGCACAATATTGGTAAAGTGCGTGAAATTCGAGAATTACTCGCGCCATTTGGGATCATTACCCAAAGCGCGGCAGAGCTTGGGCTGCCTGATGTCGAGGAAACGGGCCTGACCTTTTCGGCCAATGCGGAGCTAAAATCAATCGCGGCCGCCAAAGCAGCAGGTATTCCTGCGCTGTCCGATGATAGCGGTCTTGCGGTTGATGCGCTCAATGGCGCGCCGGGCATATATAGTGCGCGCTGGACAGAAAATGACAAAGGCGCGCGCGATTGGGCGCTGGGCATGACCCGGGTTCAAGAGGCCATGGATAAGGCGGGTAGCTGCGCGACAAGTGCGCGGTTTATTTGCGCGCTCTCTTTGGCTTTTCCAACGGGCAAAGCGCGAACCTATGTCGGCAAGGTCGAAGGTGATATTGTCTTTCCGGCGCGCGGCAGCAAAGGCTTTGGCTATGATCCGATCTTTCAACCGCGCGGCCATGACGTGACCTTCGGGGAAATGAATCCCGCCGATAAACACGCCATGAGCCACCGCGCGGACGCCTTTGCGCAATTGATCAAAGCGGAGTTTGAGAGCAAATAATGCAAAGGCATCGCGATTCTCTGGCGGTCTATATTCACTGGCCGTTTTGCGCGCGCATCTGCCCCTATTGCGATTTCAATGTTTATAAATCCAAAGGCGCAGCTGGTGATGATCTGGTCACGGCGATGGCGCTGGATTTAAAATATTGGCGCAGCGTGACGGGCCCGCGCGCGCTGACATCTATTCACTTTGGCGGCGGCACGCCGAGCTTGATGAGGCCCGCGCAAATCCAAACGCTGATCGATATGTGCAAAGAATTATGGAGCGCCGCGCCAGACATAGAAATCGGGCTTGAAGCCAATCCGGATGATGCAGAGGCCGCGCTCTGGTCTGGTTATAAAGCGGCGGGCCTCAACCGCTTATCCGTGGGCATTCAAAGTTTCGACGATGAGGTTTTAAAATTTTTGGGCCGCAATCATGATGGTGCTGCGGCCCGCCGCGCGCTTGAGCTGGCGTGCAGCATATTTGATAATGTGTCCGCCGATTTGATCTTCGGTCACGCAGGCCAAACACAAATGGCATGGCAGTCGGATTTAGACACGGCACTGTCTTTTCCGATGACGCATTTATCCGCCTATCAATTGACCATCGAGGACGGCACAGCCTTTGGCCGCGCGGCGCGGCGCGGTACAGCTTTGGATGTCGACGAGAATATGTCGGCGGCGCTCTATGACGTGACGCGGGATCGCTTAAGCGATGCCGGCTTTAGCCATTACGAAGTCTCAAATTATGAACGCGGCGACACCCGCTCCGCGCATAATATGGCCTATTGGACTGGCATAGATTATGTCGGGATTGGCCCCGGCGCGCATGGGCGCATTACAACAGATAAAACCCGTCTTGCTACGGTCGCGCAAATGACGCCGAGCGGCTATATCCGCGCTGTATCTGAGGCGGGGCATGGCGGGGAAGAGCGGCATCCGCTTCGCGCCGACGAAGTAGCTGAGGAATATGTGATGATGGGATTGCGTATTCGCGAAGGCCTCGACCTCAAGCATAGCAGCCTTGCGGGCAAGGTCTTAAATATCGAAGATTTAGAAGAGGCGGGCTGGGTTGCGCGGGAGCATGATCGATTAAAGGCGACCGATAAAGGCCGCCTTGTGTTAAATGAAATTACGCGGCAATTGCTGCTTACCTAACGCTGCCTGTGATTTCATCTGCTGTTTTCGGCGCAGGATCAATCAGCTCAAACCGTCCGGGACGGACTTCATAGACGGCGAGGCCGCGCTGCGGCGTGCCATCGGCGCGAAAGCGGACAAATCCATCAACGCCGTAAAAGCCCTGCGGGTCGGTCATGCGCGCTGCGCGCCCGCGCGGATCACCTTCGGCCACAATGGCTGAAATGCTGACGCCATCATAAGCCAGTGAAGCGAGGGATGAGGGTTTTGCATTATATGTGCTTTGGAAGGCCGCCGAAAAACCTGCTGCGGCGTCTTTATCGGCCGCTGCAAATATACCGCCGCGCAAAGCGGGCTCGAGCATGGTGTCTTCTTTGTCCCATAATGACGTGCCCAGAAATGTGACCTTGGCGGTGTTAATCCCGCTATAGGGAAGGAGTGGTCCAAGAGAGCGGAGCGGCGTTCCGCCTTCAGGCATCAAAACGGCGTCATATTCTTGTCCGCCTTGCAGATAAGCTTGCGCCAGCTCGGATGCCGGGCCTTGCATATCGTTGATCGTGTTGCCTTTATAGGTTTTGCTGATGACATATTGCGCGCCTTGGCTGGCAATGGCGCGCTTATAGGCGGGCTCAACGCGGCGGGTATAGCCATTATTTGGGCCCAGCAAAGCAAAGCGGCTCATGCCTTGGGACGCGGCGTAATTGGTAATGCGCTCAACTTCGGCCTCGGGCGGGAAGGACAGTAAATAGACGCCATTTCCGGCGACAGACTGATTTGTTGAAAAGGCGAGTATCGGCGTACCGGAGCGGCGCGCGGCGTCCTGCGCGGATAAGACATTGGGCGCGAGCAGCGGGCCAAGGATAACATCTGCGCCGGAGTCGATGGCTTTCTGCGCGGCGTTTTTCGCGCCGCTTTTCGTTCCCGCCGTATCAAGCGCAATCAGCAAGACATCTGGGTTATTGCGGTCAAAGACTGCCATTTCGGCGGCTTGAAGCATAGATGCAGCCTCGCTGCGCAGCGTCGAATTAGAGGCAGAGAAGGGAAGCAATAGCGCAACACGCCGCACGGCGCGGCCTTTCATATGCGGCGGCGTTAACCCGTCGCGCGACCTGACAACAGGTGCGGGCTCTGTGGGTGTGCGCGTCTGCGGCGTGTCGCGCGGACCAGGCTGAGTCGCTGTTGGGTCAGGGCGCTCCGGTTTGGGCTGCGGCTTTTCAATGCGAACTGGGTCTGGAATGCGTTGCTGGGGTTGCTGCTGCTGCGGCGTTGTCGCACAGGCGGACAAAACAGCGCTAAAGACGAGCGCAGTTAAGATAGTGCCAGCGTTTGGCGTGAAGGCGCTTGCGCGCAGTTTAGAAACGGTCATGATAGCCTCTTCATTTATCCTGATCTGTCAAAGGATGGCGCGTGGCCAAATCAGAACTTAATCCCGATATGTCTAAGGCGATGACGCCTGACGCGCAATCCCCTGATGCGGGTGCAACGCATGAGTCATTAGCGCGTCGCGTGAAGCTTGAACCCGCTTTGTATTTAGTGGCAACGCCCATCGGTAATCTCCGTGATATGACTTTGCGCGGCCTTGATGTGCTGCGCAGCGCCGATCATATTTATGCCGAAGACACGCGCAATTCGATCAAATTGCTGCGCGCCTTTGGCCTGACCCGTTCTCTATCGGCCTATCATGACCATAATGCGGCAGATATGGCCCCGCGCTTGATTGAAAAAATCGCTGCGGGGGAGTCGGTTGCCCTCATTAGTGACGCGGGAACGCCATTGGTCTCTGATCCCGGCTATCGCGTCGCTCGGGCCTGCGCGGCGGCCGGACTGCCAATTCGCGCGCTACCGGGCGCGAGCGCGCCGCTTGCCGCTTTGTCCACGGCGGCTTTGCCCAGTGACAAATTTTTCTTTGCAGGGTTTCTGCCGTCTAAATCAGAGGCGCGCCGCACGGCCTTATCCGAGCTCGCAGCTATTCCCGGAACGCTTATCTTTTTTGAAACAGGTCCGCGCATCGCCGCCAGTCTGTCTGATATGAAAGATATTCTCGGAGACCGCGAGGCGGCTGTCGCGCGCGAGCTGACGAAGACATATGAAGAGACGCGGCGCGGCACATTATCCGAATTGATTGACAGCGTTACATCTGACGCTCCGCGCGGCGAAATTGTTGTGCTGGTTGGCCCGCCGGACGAAGATGATGATATTTGGGATGAGCCGCGTTTGGACGCCGCGCTAAAATCTGCAATCCCCGAGCGCGGCGTCAAGCGGGCGGCGAATGAAATTGCGGCGCTATCGGGTCATAATCGCCGCGAAGTCTATGCGCGCGCTTTAAGGCTTAAAGACGAACTGTGAGTGACAAACGCAAAAGTGCAGAGCGCGCGGGGCGGCGCGGCGAAATATTCGCCGCATTCTTTTTGCGTCTCAAAGGCTACCGCATTTTAGAAAGGCGATACCGAAATTATCACGGCGAAATTGATGTGATCGCGCAGCGCGGACGCGCCGTGATCTTTATTGAGGTGAAACATCGCCGCAATTTAAATGATGGCCTCGATTCTGTAACTGAGTTTCAAACAGGGCGGATTATGGACGCCGCCGAAGTCTATATGAACGCCTTAATTGATCGCCGCCCCGATATGCTCAATTATGAAACGCGCTTTGATATTATTGTCACCGGCGCAAAATGGTGGCCTGTTCACTATCCTGATGCGTGGCGGGGATAGACGTTTCCCTGTTTTAAACGGGGATATATATTTTGGCGGCTCTCTCGCCGATGATCCTCTCGACGTCCCCTGCGCCCCGCCATACCCGCTCATCCCTGCGCAGGCAGGGATCTCTTCCGTGATCCGTAACATATTGTAAATGCGCGTAATTTCCGCTCCTATCGAAAGATATGCTCCTGCGGCGGCGCAGCAGCTTTGCAAAAGATCCCTGCCTGCGCAGGGATGAGCGGGACGGGAGTTTAGCGCTTCAAAATCAAGGATATAGTTTTTTTACGCCGTGCCTTTCAATTCTGCCCTATATTGCAACTGTCCTTATCTCACAGGGCAGGCAAGCGATCGTTGGCTGGCTGGAGATAGGGCGGTATGGAGTAAAGCATTGCAAAACGTGCAGTGTGGAGCTTCGCGAGCGAGAGCTAAAGGGACCAAAACTCCCCGGTGGCCGTTCGCAGCAATATCGCCGTGCGGTGGCTTAACTTGTCTTTTGGCAATTAAGCCTCTCACATGCCTTTGGGCGCGTGAGGTGATTGAGAACGAAACACTTAACCTCCGGT
>CALKXN010000105.1 GCA_938003555.1 uncultured Robiginitomaculum sp.
TATATTGGGTGGTGTCTTTGCTATCGATATAGACATAGGGGCTAAAGGGCAGCGTTAGGTCATTTGATCTGTCTGCGAATGCCAGAGCAATTTTATCATGACTGTCCAGGCTGTAAATACCGGCAATATTGTCTTGTAGCGGTGACATAGCTTTGGACTCAATCGTGTCTGTATCCATGAAAGATGAGAATAGAGCGCCAATTGTTTTCTCTGCGCTGCTGGCTTTATTGCCTTTGGCCGCAGACGCTTCAATAATTTTACGAACGCGGCGCTCGGCCTCATCGGCGAGAACCGTAAAAGATCCGTAATTTGATTTATCCGCCGGGATTTCAGTTCTGTCTAGCCACTTGCCATTGACATAACGAAAGAAGTCGTCGCCGGGCTTTACGCTTTCATCAACATTATTCAGTTCAACACCGAAACTGCCGAGTTTTGCCTCTTGAGGCATTTCAACTGACGCCTCTGTACGGGCGGCGTCTTTACCTTGGCATGCGCTGAGCATAGCAACAGAGCCCAGCGTTAGCGCTGAGCCCATGAGGATAGATTTTAAAGTCATGATGTCTCTCTTTTAGATCAAATTATTCTGCCGGGGCAGGAGTGCCATTCGGTTCAGTCTCTATTTCTTCTATTTCAAGATCATCAAGAGCCAAAACGATTTCTGGGTTATAGCTTGACCCTAGGCCCGGTTGACGCTCACCGCGCCACCATCCACGGAACAGGCGCGTAATATCGACGCCAATACCGTACATAGCCGGAACCAACATAAGGGTCAGGAAGAAGTCAAATAGGACGCCAAAGGCCAAAGCGACGACCATAGGCTTTAAGAACTCAGCCTGCACGGATGTTTCAAACAAGATCGGCGTTACGCCAATAAAGGTTGTCACAGATGTCAGCAGGATCGGACGGAAACGCGCAACACAGGCATCGAGCATCGCTTGATAGGCGCCAATGTCTTTGGCGCGCAGTCTGTTGACATAATCAACAAGCACAAGGTTGTCGTTCACGGCAACGCCGGAGGCCGCAAAGAAGCCAAAGAGCGACATGATACCAAAGGGCACGCCCGTTATCCAATTACCGAAAATCATTCCCACCAAAGCGAAGGGCAGGGCGATGATAATTAAAAGCGGCTGCGCGTAGGATTTAAACGCAATCGCCAGAAGGATATACATAATGGCGACGATAAAGAATAATGACAGGGTCAGCTCTCTTTTGGCCGTACGGGCAAATTCATCATCTCCGACTAAAACACGGTTGGCATTCGGGTGACGTTGCTCCCAATCTGGGAAGAAGTTTTTCTCCATATCCGCACGGATTTTTGAGGCCTCAGCTTGACCCCCGCGCACGCGCGCTCCGGTATATTCCACCTCTTTGCGATCACGGCGGTTAATCCGGGACACGCCTTCGCCGATTTCTACGTCAGCGACACTAAAGAGCGGCACTTCTACGCCATTTGCGCCGCGAATGCGCAAGCTTTGCAGGCTGTCAATATTCTCTCGGGCTTCGGTAGGGTAACGCACCATAACGCGCACATCTTCGCCATTACGCGGAAGGCGCTGCACTTCGCGGCCAAAAAAGGCTTCGCGAACTTGGCGGCTCACATCCGTTAGCGTTATGCCTAATGTCTCTGCGCCGGGTTTAAGGGTGAACCGTAATTCGCTGGCAGAGGACTCGAGGCCGTCCCAAGCACGCGTCACTGCGCCGTAACTTTCAAGCTCATCTTTAACTTCGAGCAGGGCGACCTTAAGGTCATCTGGATCGGCGCTGGCAATACCGAAGCGCACCCCGCCGCCGCCGCCGGTTCCGCCTTCGGTGAAACCATAATTGACGCGGTAAGCATCCGGCACAGGGCCTACGGCTTCTTCCAGCCCATCCGAAATTTCTTTAACGGGAATGGTTTTACGTTTATTGGCATCAACCAATGCGAGATAGCCTTCAACTCTGCGGCCTGATGACAGCGTTCCGGGGCGAGCAATGATATCGAAGTCGATACTATATTTGTCACGCGCCGTTTCATTATAGGTTTTTATCCCCTCATCAAGCTGTTCACGAACCTGTTCGATCCGTTCATAATTTGTGCCCTCAGGGAAATAGGCGTTCACGGCAATCATATCTCCATCGACTTCGGGGAAGAATGAAGCGGGCGCGACACCACCAAAAAGTAATCCGATGGAGAAAACCATCAGGCCAATAAATGTGGCAAATGTGATGTAACGGAACCGAATAAGAGCTGCGGCAAAAGGGCGGAAGAACCGCACTGCAAAAGTATTGAGGCTTTCTGCGAGCTTGTGCTGGAAGCGCATAAGTTTGTTGGGGTTGTTTGGGTCTACGGGTTTTAAATGCCGTAAATGGGCCGGAAGAATAAAGGTCGATTCAACCAGAGAGAAAATCAAAACTGCGATCACGACCAAACTGATTTGGGAGGTCATAGAATTCATCGGCCCGGTCAAAAGCATGAAGGGAATGAACATCAATATTGTGGTCACAACGCCAAACCATACGGGTTTTACAACCATATTGGCTCCGGCGATTGCGCCGCGTTCACCTAAGACGCCGTTCTCATTATGGAAATGAACGGACTCTCCCACGACAATGGCATCATCCACCACAATCCCGATCACGAGTAGAAACGCAAAGAGTGAAATCATATTGAGAGAAATGCCAAGGCTTGGCGCAATGGCGAGCGCTCCAGCGAATGCGGTTGCAATGCCGAGCGTCACCCAAAGGGCAACAGCAGGGCGCAAGAATAAAACAAGCGTAATTAAAACCAGTACCATTCCGGAAATTGCATTGCCGCCGATAAGGTTCATACGGCTGTCAAATTGCGTTGAGCCGTCATACCAAATTGAGAAGGTTACGCCGGGAGGGAGCTCTTCATTTATATCTTTTTCAAATTTTCGGATCGACTTTCCAGCTTGCGTGATGTCACTCACCTCAGGGGATGAGACTTTGAAAACTGCGGCAGGTTCACCACGAAAATTGGCATTAAATTTATTGTCATCGAATCCATCGATAACTGTCGCAATATCACGAACGCGCACGATGCCGCCTTCAGGGGTTTGGCGTATAATGATTTCTTCAAACTCGAATTTGCTATCCGCCAGAGAGCGCGTGCGCATCTGGAAACTTCCTGCGCGTGTTTCGACCGTGCCGGCGGATAGGTTAACGGATGAAGACGAGATCGCCGTAGCCACTTGAGTGAATGTTAAATTATAACGGCGCAAAGCATCCTCAGATATTTCAATCGTGACCTGTTCGGGTATTTTTGAAATCTGCTGTGTGAGCTGCAAGCCGGCTTGCTGTGTCAGCTTTAATCGGACATTACTCGCAAAACGCTGTAATGTAAGGCGGTCCATGTCGCCATGAAGCGCCAGAAACATTATATCAATATCTTGATCCCACCGAATGACTTGAGGGCGGTAAATGTCCGGGGGTAAGTTATTGATACCGTCAATACGGGCTTTAACTTGATCGTACATTTTTTCATAATCAATGCGAAGCTTTGTGCGAATATTGACCGAACCACCACCTTCTCGCGAATTGCTTTCAACGTAATCAATACCGTCAAGGCCATCGATGGCCTCTTCGACGCGAGATATAATCTGTTCATTGACATCACGCGGCGATGCGCCCGGCCAAGAGACGCTAACGGTCATGCCATTAAATGTCGTTTGCGGAACAAATTCACGTTCTAGATTAAAATAGCCGACAGCGCCTGCAACAAAGAGCGCGCACATTAAAAGATTTGCTGCAACCGGGTTTTTAACAAACCATGCAATTAATTTTCTCATTGCTATTCTCCATCGCCTTTCGGCATTGCGCGGCCATCTTGGCCCCTTGAGTCTTCGCGTCCTTCACTGATTTTCGCCATAAGCTTCTTTTTCATAAAGAGGGACTTTTCAACCGTGCTCATTTTACGCAATTTGTTTTTCTCTTCCTCAGATAACTCCGCAAGAACTTCATTATAGTCTTTGGCAAACATTGCAGTCAGCGTGTTAATGCTATCCCGATCAAGTTTTGAAGGGTTTTTAGACGCGTCTTTTTTCTTGTCCTTATTTTTTTCTTCGGCTTCGCGCTTAACAAGCCACTCCGGCTTTGGCGGTTCAACTAATACGATTTTAGGGTCATCGGCATCTAGGACCTTAAGGGTCATAGATACGCGGGAGCGCTCCATTGGAGACAGAATAATGAGTTCGCCCTCTGCGACGCCGCTGCGCAGCACCGCGCGCTCCGGTGATGTATCAATGACAGAGACTTTGCGGATTTCCGCCTTACCTTGATCGTCAACGACATAGACTTCGTCATCAGGGCGCAGTCCTTCACGGGGAATAACCAGCGCATTTTCGACCGCGCGGCCTTCGATTTTCGCATCAACAAATAAACCCGGCGCAAGGGGAACGCCATTGTCGGATGCACCCGCATTATAGGGGTCAAATATTTCAGTAATCGCAAATAAAGCGCGCGACTGCGTATCATAGGTACTGTCTGTACGCATGATCCGGCCTGTCCAAGTTTGGCGCTGACCTGCAACCGTCGTTGATAGTTCCACGACAGGCGCCGTTTCGCGGCTCTTGGCGACATAGGCCAAGGGCAGGGAGAGCCGCGCCAAATCATTATCCGTCAGGGGAAGGCGAACTTCAAAAACATCTGTTGAGAAAATTCGGCCTAAACGCGCGCCGGGCGTCACAAATTGGCCTAAGTCTGACCCTTTCGTCCGAACGCGGCCCGTAAAAGGCGCGCGAACATAGGTGCGCTGTAATTGTAGCTCTGTCCCGGCCAGATCGCCTTTCGCCGCTTGAAGCGCGGCCTCGGCTTGTTGGCGCTGGGGGATGCGTAGCGTAAGCGCGCTGGCCTCGCCTGTCCCGAGGTCTTCCCAATCTTGGCGGGCAATTTCACCTTCGGCAATTTCGCGGGCCAGAACCTGCTCGGCCTGAGCGACCTGAGATTGGGCGCGGGTTTTGGCAACTTGATAATCGCTATCTTCAATGCGGATAAGCGTTTCGCCTTTTTTGATAATGCCGCCTTCAACAAAATTCGGTGAGACATAAATAATTTTCCCGCTCACCTGCGGAACCAGATCAATTTCTGTTCGCGGACGGGCTTCACCTTGAACATTTACGGATAGCACGACAGGCTCAAGGCGAACTTCATCAGCCATCACGGCCAATGTGTTAAAGCTCCGCTGACGATCTTCTGGTTTGTCAAAAAGCTTGATGACAACAAATAAGGCGATGCCAAAAAGAATGATGATAATAACCGGAGCAAGACATCCTAACAGGATTTTCCGACTGGTTGGCATACGATCGACATTGTCATCATAGCCTTCATCATTTCCAGCATCTGCTCGAAAATGTGCTGCCGTTATTTGTGTCTTATCTTTACTCATGCGCCTCAGCCTCATTTAACCCCAAATGGATGCGCCTTTATAAAGCGCATAGCCGCTTTGCGGATTGTTTTATGTAACTTGCGGCCATGCAATATTAGGCTGCAAATCTCTCTCTCTATTCCCGGAAGTGTCTCCGCGAATGTACCCGTTATCTATGGCGCGGCGGTAATATCCGCCGGGCCTCCATATGCCCCGCCGCCAAGCGCGAGGTGTAATCGCACGCGGTTCGCGAGACGTTCTTTGCGCGCGCTAATCAGCGCGCCTTCTGCGTTAATGGCGCGGCTCTGCGCGTCCAAGAGCAGTAATATATTGACGAGGCCTTGTGTATATTGGCGCTCCAGGCGCGCTTCGGCTTGGCGGGCTTCTTCAAGCGCGACGCGCAGAGCGGCTTCACGCTCGGCAAGGCGTTGTTCAGCGTCCAGCGCGTTTTCAACATCTAAATAGGCCACAAGAACCGTCGAAGCGTAATTCTCAACTTGCTGACGCAGAACCGCTTCATTGCGTTTGACTTCGGCCTTTAAGGCGCCGGCCTGATAGATCGGGGCAACAAGATTAGCGACTAATGTGCCAATCAAGGCATCTATGTCGAAGAGCTCAGTAATGTCTCCGGCCTGCAAATTGCCATCCGCCGAGAGCGTGAGGCGTGGCAACATCGCTTTACGGGCAATGTCCACACGCAGGCCTTGAGCGGCCATACGGCGCTCTGCGGCAATTAAATCCGGGCGACGTATCAGCATGGCTTGCGGATCAGGCAGGCCAGGCAGCGGCGGCAGTTCAGGCAGGTCAAGGCTCGCTGTGAGCTGAGCTTGCGGATATTCACGTAGTAAAATTTCAACGCGCCGCGACGCCGCGCTTTGCTGCTGACGGCGCGAGGCGAGACTGGCTTCGGCGCTGGCCACAGATGATCGCGCAATTCGGACATCCGCAGATGTTGTCAGGCCGCTGCGAAAACGGCGTTCAGTTAAGCGCAAGGCGCGCTTTTGTGTTTCAAGATTGCGCTCCGACAGCTCTGATTGAAGGCGGGCCTCGATAAGGTCAAACCAAGCTTGGGCAGAGCGTCCTGCGATTGACAGACGCGCAGCGGCATAATCCGCGCTGCTCGCGTCATATTCCAATTCGCTGGCATTGGCGGTATCGCGCACGCGGCCCCACACATCCGCTTCCCAGCTTGCGCCAAGTCCTGTGCTGATATTGTTGCTGTCGCCAATAAATTCATTGCCAAATTCGCTGTGGCTGGCGCGGCCGGTAGCGCTCACTGAGGGGCGCAGTCCCTGCGAGGCGATCGTGATGCTTTGCTCGGCGGCGTCAAGCCGTGCTCGCGCCGCTCGGATGTCGGGATTGGCTACAAGGGCCGTATCAACAATACGGCGCAGCGTTGGGTCGTTAAACTCTGAAACCCAATCTGTGCTTGGCAGGGCGTCGGGGACGTAGGCGGCCCATTTTGGCTCCGGCGGAGTCGGAACAACCGCCTCAACAATGGTGGCCTCAGGGCGAAACCGATCCAGCGGATTGGACATATTTGCGCCAAACCCCGCACAGCCCGAAAGGGTTACCGATGCCAGTAAAGCCGCAATTGTAAATTTTGATGTCAATGTCTCTCTCATTACATCCTCCACTTATCGGACATAGCTAATTATTACCGTTAGTCAACAATTATTTATCGAAAAACGATAATTCGTTAAAATCTGCCCGTTGAGGTATAGGATGCGCGTGGACACCTGTTTTGGATGCATCTAAATGCGTTAAATAACAGCCAAAACGAAGCGTTAATGAGTCAGAGTTTTAATCTGATCCTTTAGCGCCAGTTTTTTCTTCTTCAGTTCGGATATGTGTAAGTCATCGGAAGATGGGGTCTTAATTGCGGTTCGTATCTGCTCGTCGAGCTCATCATGTTTGGTTTTCAGGGTTTCCAAATGCGCATCAAGGGCCATTCATTCCTCCAATATGTGTTTACAAGGCAATCTTAGCACAGATTAAGGCTTGAGTCACATTACGGTCTATTAGGACTACCGATTTTCGATGGGTGCCTATATAGAGCCTGTATGGATGACATTGAAATATCTGAAGAGCAAGAGCTAGCCGATACGTTAAAGACGTTGGATGAACTGCGCGCGCAGCATCGTCACTTGGATAATGAGATTTCAGCGCTGCAAACTATGGGTGTTAATGACATGCTTAAGCTTCAGCGCATGAAGAAAACCAAGCTTGTGTTAAAGGATAAAATCCGCGCGTTAGAAGATCAAATCACGCCTGATATTATCGCTTAAACCGCGCCCTTTGCCGGACGGCTCTTGGCGGCATACATCGCGCGATCCGCGCGAGAGATGATATGGTCTGCGTCTTCTTGAGTGTCGCACTGAGCAACGCCCCATGCTGCGCTCACGGAAATGGATCCCTTTGGCGTCTTCACGCGGCATTCGGACAGGCGCATGGCCAGGACATTGGCTTTTGCGCGAGCCAGTTGGGCATCTGTTTTAAACAGCAAAATCCCAAATTCATCCCCGCCAAGACGGGCAACCATGTCACAATCACGCACGCCGGATAACAGCACATGACTTACGGCAAACAAAACGTCATCGCCGATTGCATGACCATGGCGATCATTGATTTGCTTGAAATCGTTTAAATCGAAATAGAGGACACTGGACGATATGTCATAGCGATCCAATACAGCATGCGCGCGCTCAACTTCGCGCACAAATGCGCGGCGATTATATAAAGGCAGTAAAGGGTCTGTATCTGCGGTAAGTTCAAGCTCGCGCACTTTTTGTCGAAGCTCTTGGTTCTCATCGCGAAGCCGCGACAGTTCACATCTGTCGCTGCCATCAAAAATTCCTGCATCCGGTGCAGGCATAGACGGGCTTAGCATTTCAAATATGCGCGAATTACTCATATATTTCACCATCATAGCGCATTTTAGCGCCTTATAATTATTCTGGCTACTTAGCGTAAAGGGTTTAAGAATTTATTGTGGTGAGCCGCAGTTTTGCTAAAAAACCTGCTTAAAGTCCACTGCGCGAAATAAGGATTTGAATTTTTCGTCAAAAAAGCTATTAACTCGCGCTTTCCAGCGGCATTCGCGCCGCGATAGCGGAGAGTATTATGACCAAGTCCTCATCCCCCGTCGCCATTATTATGGGAAGTACGTCCGATTGGCCGACTATGGAGCATGCCGCCAATATTCTGGATACGCTTGGCGTGGCCTATGAAGCCAAAGTCGTCTCCGCGCACCGCACGCCGGATCGTCTCTATGATTTCGCCAAAGGCGCGAAGGAGCAGGGCTTTAAAGTTATTATCGCAGGCGCAGGCGGAGCCGCCCATTTGCCGGGCATGGCCGCCGCGATGACGCCGCTGCCTGTTTTGGGCGTTCCCGTGCAGAGCAAAGCGCTTTCCGGCCTCGATAGTTTGTTGTCAATTGCGCAAATGCCGGGCGGCGTTCCGGTGGGCACGCTGGCCATTGGCCATAGCGGGGCGAAAAACGCGGCGCTTTTGGCCGCGTCAATTCTGGCCTTATCTGATGATCCTCTCGCGCAGCGCTTGGATGAGTGGCGCGCGGCGCAAACAGACGCCGTATCCGAAGACCCCACATCATGAAGACTGTGCTTGCCCCCGGCGCAACGATTGGCATTTTAGGCGGCGGGCAACTGGGCCGTATGCTCAGCTTAGCGGCGTCGCGCCTTGGGCTGGATTGTCATATATTTTGCCCAGAGGGCGGCTCGCCTGCGGCGCGGGTCTCGCGCTACGAGACCATTGCGGACTACCAAGATATGGATGCGATCAAACGCTTTGCTCAAGCGTGCGATGTTGTCACTTATGAATTTGAAAATGTCCCCGCCGATACGGCGGCCCAGGCCAGTAAATATTCTGCTCTGGCTCCGGGCGCGCGCGCCCTCGAAGTGGCGCAGGACCGCCTGACGGAGAAAACCTTTCTGCGTGACAAGGCCGGCGTGCAGGTCGTTGAGTTTTCTGATGTGACCTCCGTATTTGACGCCAAGCGCGCGCTTCGCCGTATGGGCTTGCCGACAATATTAAAAACCCGCCGCTTCGGTTATGATGGCAAAGGCCAAATTAAGGTCGAAAGCGAAGCGCAAATGGATACGGCTTTTGCGGACATGAAAGGCGCACCGGTTATCTTAGAAGCTTTTGCGCCATTTGCGCGCGAAGTCTCTATTGTCGCGGCTCGTAGCCAGAGCGGTGAGTTCGCGGCCTATCCACTTATAGAGAATGAACACCGTCATCATATTCTTCACAAAAGCATTGCCCCCGCCAGCGGGGATGATGGAGCCGCAGCGCAAATTGCCAAACGCATAATGGACGCGCTGGATTATGTCGGCGTGATGGCGACTGAATTTTTCCAGATGAAAGATGGCACGCTTGTGGTCAATGAAATCGCGCCGCGCGTACATAATTCCGGTCACTGGACCCAAGACGCCGGATGCACAG
>CALKXN010000106.1 GCA_938003555.1 uncultured Robiginitomaculum sp.
ATTCCTCAGTCATTTTTCCGGGGCCGGTGAATTCTTCGGGGAAATTTTTCATTGCTGTGCGCACAGGCATTGGAGTGAGGCCGCCCATAGCGCAAAGCGAAGCGTCCTCCATTAAGTCACACAGATTTTCTAAGATTTCGATATTAGCCGCCACGTCTTGGCCTGCCTCGATCTTAGCGAGGGTTTCCTTGCCGCGCACAGAGCCCACACGGCAAGGCGTGCATTTTCCACAGCTCTCTAACTCACAAAACTCCATAGCATATTTCGCCATATTTATCATGCTCGTGCTCTCATTGAACACGACAATGCCGCCGTGCCCAAGCATAGCGCCGGCCTCTGATAGGCTTTCATAGCCCATAGCGACATCGAAGTTTTCGGGCTTGATATAACCGCCAAGTGGGCCGCCCGTTTGTACGGCCTTTAGAACGCGGCCTGTATATGTACCCCCGCCAAAATCATGCACGAGTTCTTGGAGCGTCACGCCAAAAGCTTTCTCAACGAGGCCGCCTTGTTTTATGTCGCCCGCAAGTTGGAAGGGCTGCGTACCTTTAGAGCGCCCCTGCCCAAAATCAGCATAGGCCTGCGCGCCTTCGGACAAGATAAATGGAACAGAGCCAAGCGTGAGGACATTATTCACAATTGTCGGCTTATCGAACAGGCCTTTAATTGCAGGAATAGGCGGCTTAATTTTCACTTGCCCGCGCTTGCCCTCAATCGACTCCAGCATGGAGCTTTCTTCGCCGCAAATATAAGCTCCCGCGCCAACGCGGATATGCAGATTGAATGTCGTACCGCTACCCTTGATATCCTCGCCAAGCCAGCCTGCATCTTTTAGAATATTTATCGCGCGGCGCATCGTTTTAATGGCGTGCGGATATTCACTGCGAATGTAGGCATAGCCTGTATCCGCCCCTATGGCACGCGCGCCGATGATCATGCCCTCTATCAGGCAGAAGGGGTCCCCCTCCATTAACATACGATCTGCAAAAGTGCCGCTATCACCTTCATCGGCATTGGCGCAGATATATTTCTGCCCCTTAGGCTGTGCCAAAGCCGTTTTCCATTTAATGCCTGTAGGGAAGCCAGCCCCGCCGCGTCCACGCAGCCCGGAATCAAGGACTATGTCAACGATCTTATCCGGTGACATATCAAGAGCTTTCTTCAGCCCTGCTAATCCACCATGCGCTTCGTAGTCAGACAAATTCAGTGGATCAATGATGCCAACACGCGCAAATGTCAGACGCTCTTGCTTGGCGAAATAAGGTATATCTTCGGTCAGGCCATGCGCCAATTCATGGGCGCCACCCGCTAGGAAGTCGGCTTCAAATAAGCTATCGACATCATCTACAGAAACGGGCCCATAAGCTACACGGCCGCCATTTGTTTCAACTTCAACTAACGGCTCAAGATAAAGCATACCGCGCGATCCATTTCGCACAATTTGCACGTCTTTGCCGCCTTGTTTTGCAATCGCTTGCGCGACCTCTTGCGCGCCAACAGAAAGCGCGGCAGCATCGCAAGGGATATAAACTTTGATCGCCATTATGCTTGGCGTCCTTCACTGTGCTGCAGTGACAGATGCTGCAAGCGTTTCACATCAACCCGGCCATAAAGGTCATCACCGATCAGAACCGCAGGCCCAAGCGCGCAATTGCCAAGGCAATAGGCCGCCTCAAGTTTGACGTCTATGTTGGGAGCGTCGAGCTGTGTTCCAAAAACGGCTTCGGCTTCACGGATCAAGTCATCAGCGCCCATAGCCTGACAAGCTTCAGCGCGGCAAATTTTAATCGTGACCTTACCCTGTGGCTCACGTTTAAAGTCATGGTAAAACGTCACGACGCCATGGATGTCTGCGCGAGAAATATTGAGCGCCTGCGCAACCGTCCTTAGCGCGCTATCCGAAATATATCCGGACATGTGCTGCACAGCATGTAAGATTTCCAGTAAGTTTTCTTCGCGATCACCGTGGTGACGGCAAATTTGGCGAGCATCTTGATCTTCGATTTTATTTATGAGTGTGGCCATTTTAATCCTAAGCCTTAATCGAAATTACCTCATTTTTTTAGCATGCCACGCGACGTGATCCGCCATGAAGGAAGAAATGAAATAATAACTGTGATCGTATCCTTCACGCAGATTGACCGTAAGGTCGATATCGCTACCCTCACAAGCCGCTTCCAGAACTACAGGCTTTAACTGCTCGACCAGAAACTGATCGCCAAGGCCTTGCTCAATCAATAGAGCCTCAGGGCGCGCGCCGTTCTTAATGAGTTCACAGGCATCATAATCGGCCCATGCCGCGCGGTTTTCTCCCAAATATCCCGTCAACGCTTTGACGCCCCAAGGGCACGCCATCGGGCTGACAATTGGAGAGAAAGCGGAGATCGACTTAAATCGATCTGGATTGCGAAGCCCAATCGTAAGCGCGCCGTGACCGCCCATGCTATGACCGGTAATGCCCTGACGTGACATATCCGCTTGCGGGAAATTCTGAGCAATTAACTGCGGCAGTTCATCTTCAATATAGGTCTTCATCTGGAAATGCTCGGCCCATGGTTCTTGCGTCGCATCGACGTAAAATCCCGCGCCCTGCCCCATATCATAGCCATCATCATTGGCGACATTCTCTCCGCGCGGCGATGTGTCCGGCGCGATAAAAACAAT
>CALKXN010000107.1 GCA_938003555.1 uncultured Robiginitomaculum sp.
ATAATATGGCCTATTTTGGTGACACGAACATTGGCCAATTGAGCCGCATTTCTAATGGCATCCGCATGCAGAGATGGCGCGGCAAACAAGATTTCGAAGTCATCGCCCGCGGTCACCAATGTCTTGAACGCGCCTAGAGTGTCGTGCTGCGCCCTCATCCACCCTCGCGTCGGAACGGAGAATGGGATTGTTTCAACATCAAAGATGATCCCAACACCAGAGGCCCGCGCAATGTGGCCGCTATCTGCAATTAAGCCATCAGAAATATCCACAGACGCGCTGGCATATTTCCGCAGCATTTTACGTAAAACGATGCGCGGCATTGGGCGTTGGTAAGCCTCTTCCCAGATCATCATGCCCTGCCCGCTGATCGGATCAACTTTATGTCCCAAGGCGAGTTGAAGGCCAAGATAAGCATCCCCGATAGTCCCCGTAACATAGACATCATCGCCAGGTTTGGCCCCGCTGCGTTTAACCATGTCCCCGCTCGGAACTGTCCCAATCGCGGTTAGGCTAATCACCAGCGGGCCATCTATACGGGTCGTATCGCCGCCCATGACGTGCCAATCAAACGCCTGCTGCCCGGCCTCAAGCCCCTTGGCAAAGCCAGCGAGCCAGCGCTGATCCATTGCGACAGGTAAGGACAGCGACAGGAAATATCCCCACGGCGTCGCAGCTTTAGCCGCCAAATCAGACAAGTTCACCCGTAGGAGTTTCTCGGCTGTGCCCGCGCCCCACTCGCCAGTTGGAAAGTGCACGCCCTCGACCATCGTGTCTTGGGTTATAACGAGATCTTTGCCCGCAGGCGGTGTGAGCAGCGCCGCATCATCCAATAAACCTAAGCCTTCGGGGGCGGCCAGCGGCGCGAGATAATCTTGGATGAAATCAAATTCACCCATATCGCCTAACTCTCTGAGAACTCAAATGTTCGTACGTCGCGCGCTAGCTTATCCAGCGCGGCATTGACGAATTTCGGCTCTGGCCCGTCATAGAAATCCATCGCCAGCGTCACATATTCATCGATCACGACTTTGGCCGGAACATCAACGCGAAAGCCAAGCTCAAATACAGCTGAGCGCATGATGGCACGTAGCGTAATATCCAAACGGGAAAGCTTCCATTTCTCAGTCAGGCGCGCGCGAATTTTATCGTCAATCACGTCTTGCTCGCGTACAACGCCTGTGACGAGTTCTTCGAAGAACTCTTCATCAACGGCGATAAAATTTTCTTCGCCGTCATAACCAAATTCGTGATTACGAAATTGCATGACCACAGCATTCGCGCCTTGGCCCGACAGCTCCATTTGATAAAGGGCTTGCACCGCTGCGAGGCGGGCTGCGCCGCGTAATTCCGAATTCATGTCCATTACGCGCTCTTTAGCTCGCTGCGGATTTTGATCATTTTCAGACAGGCATTCGCCGCAAAGCCGCCTTTGTCTTTCTTGGCTTTATTCGCGCGGGCTTCGGCCTGTTTGTCATCTTCGACGGTGATAATACCGTTCCCAATCGCCAGCTGTTGATTAACGGCCAAATCCATAATGGCGCGCGCGCTCTCGCCGCAAACATAATCATAATGCGTTGTCTCGCCGCGAATAACGCAGCCCAGCGCGACATAGCCGTCAAAGCCAGAATTAGCGGCCTCAGCCATAGAAATGACATGCGGGATTTCCAGCGCCCCCGGGACAGTCACTTTCGTGATTTGAGCTTTAGCGGCCTGTAAGGCCTCCAGCGCGCCTTCGAGCAACATATCGGAATAGTCCTCATAGAACCGCGCTTCGATCACAAGAATTTTAGCCATTATTTCGTTCCGCTAATAAGAGGCGTGATGCCTGTAAGGTCCAAGTCATAAGCTTCCAACCCGATCAGTTTTGGCATGACATTGGTGATGAGGCGCATTTTTCGCACGCCAAGATGCGTGAGCATTTGCGCGCCGACGCCATATTCCCGCACGGTTTGCGCCTTGCGATCTACTACACTTTTATGCGCGCCAAGACGTTCCAGTAGCGTATCAATAGAGCCCTCACGGATAAGCACGAGAACAGCATGGCCATCATGAGCCGCAAGCTGTTTCATTGCGTCCCAAATCAGACCGCTACGCGGGCTTTCTTCGTAAAGAATATCGCCAGCGAAATCGACTTTGTGAACGCGCACAAGGCTCTCTTTACCTTTTGAAGCCTCGCCTTTAACCAAGGCGACATGTTCCAGACCATCAAGATAATTGCGGAAGATATGAATTTTAAAGTCATCACCATTTTGCGACGTAAAATCACTCGCCGCGACATGTTTGACGAAATGATCTTTCTTCATACGATAGGCGACAAGGTCTTCGATCGTGCCGATTTTCATGCCGTGAAATTGCGCGAATTTCACCAAATCGTCCAGACGCGCCATCGTGCCATCATCATTCATGATCTCGCAAATCACAGCCGATGGGTTCAGCCCCGCCATGCGCGAAATATCTACGCTGGCTTCGGTATGACCTGTGCGCACTAATACGCCGCCATCTTTGGCGATAATCGGGAACATATGGCCGGGCGTGACGATGTCATCAGCGCGGCTGTCCGGATCAATCGCAGTTTGAATTGTATGGCTGCGGTCGCCCGCGCTAATGCCCGTCGTCACGCCTTCGCGCGCCTCGATGGACTGCGTGAACGCTGTCTCGAAACGGGAGCGATTATCAAGGCTCATATTGCGAAGGTCTAACGCGTCGGCTCTGTCTTGCTCAATGGCGAGGCAGATCAGACCACGGCCAAAGCGCGCCATGAAGTTAATCGCGTCCGGGGTCGCAAATTGCGCGGGAATAATCAGGTCACCCTCATTCTCGCGGTCTTCGGCATCGACCAAGATATACATCCGGCCATTACGCGCATCTTCGATAATCTCTTCCGGCGTCGCCAGATTATAGACGCTTTGCAGCGTCGTCTCATTTAGTTCGCTCATGAGATGTCTTTCATATGGGCCAAGTATCGGGCGACATAACGCGCGATAGTATCAATTTCCAGATTTACTTTCGTATCGGACTGCAATCGCCCCAGCGTGGTCACCTCCCATGTGTGGGGAATAATATTGACCTCAAACCAATCGGGGCCGACGTCGTTGACGGTCAACGACACGCCATCAATCGTGATCGAACCTTTGGGCGCTATCCCGAAGCGCAGATCTGCGGGCGAGCCAAACCGAATTTTATGCGAACCTGCGATTTCCTCCACGCTCATCACATGGCCAATCCCATCGACATGACCGGACACCATATGCCCGCCATATTCATCGCCAACTTTCATCGCGCGTTCGAGATTGATACGCGTTCCCACCGCCCAATCGCCCAAATGAGTTTTGGACAGGCTTTCATCCGACACCTCAACGACAAATACGCATCCGCGCTCCGTTTTGGTCTTTTCAATCACCGTCATACAGGCCCCGGACAGGGCAATAGACGCGCCAATATCAATCGTATCAGGGTCATAGGAGCAGGTAATATTCATGCGCGTATCGCCCCACTCACCTTGGGTGTCACGGGTGATGGCCGTCACCTGACCAATATCAGTAATTATGCCTGTAAACATTACGCGTAAGTCTCCCAAATATCGTCGCCAATTTCTTGGATAGATACGCGCGACAGACGCCCAACAGACTGCATTGTCTTGAGGCCGAGTGACCCAATCGCGTCACGCCCGTCGCCGCCCAAAATTATCGGCGCGCGGAACCACTCTATGCGGTCTATGACCCCAGCTTTCATAAAGCTCGCCGCAAGCTGCCCGCCGCCTTCGAGCAAAAGCGTTTCTACGCCAAGCCGCCACAAGCCGGATAAAGCGGCAATAATATCTAATCCGGTCTCTAACTTTGGCAGGCCAATAATTTGAACGCCCAGCGCGGTGAGAGCCAATGCGTCCTTTCCTGTGTCTTGCCCCGTTTCACAAAACAGCACGACCGGAACATCCTTGGCCGTCTGCGCGAGATTTGAGTCTGGTGACAAACGAGCATGACTATCAAATATGACGCGCATCGGATTAGGCAAATCGCCCTCTCGCGTCGTCAGCTGCGGGTTATCCAGCACAGCTGTATTTGCGCCAATACAAATTGCGTCATGCGCGCCGCGAAACAATCGCCCCTGCGCGCGGGCCTTCTCACCTGTTACCCATTCCGATTGCCCATTCGACAAAGCAATCTTCCCGTCCAGCGATGTGGCGAGTTTGAGGGTGACCTGAGGGCGGCTCACTACTCTACTCACTACTCCGCGCCGTCCAGTTTTTCATCATCAATAAAGGCTTCGAAGTCTTTGGTTTCTTTGAAATCTTTATAGACAGAGGCGTAACGCACATAGGCGACGCTATCGAGATTGGCGAGGCCTTCCATAATGGCTTGACCAATCACATCAGATGACACTTCAAGTTCACCCATAGATTCCAAACGGCGCACAATACCGGATAGCATTTGCTCAATTTGATCTGCGCTAATCGGGCGTTTCTGCATCGCGATATTGACGCTGCGCATCATTTTATCGCGGTCAAATGGCACGCGGCGACCAGTCTTTTTGACAACAGTTAATTCGCGCAGTTGCACGCGCTCAAATGTCGTGAACCGCGCCGCGCAGCTATTGCATTGGCGGCGGCGGCGAATGGCATTGCCGTCCTCCGCGCTGCGACTGTCTTTGACTTGTGTATCTTCGGATCCGCAAAATGGACAACGCATGTGAGAGCCTCTTTAATTCTTTCACAACATCTAGCTAGCTTGTCCGATAAAGTACAGCATCTGTACGGCGCCCTTTCATAAAAACTTATTCTGGACTCTCATAGCATTTGTAAAATACAGTCAATTTGATGCGGCTTAATTTGCAGAGAGCACTCCACAAGCCGTTCTTTAAGAGCTATTTTAACCGCAAATTAACAATGCGCTTAAACTCAAACTTCACACGAAACATCTAATGCATATCTTCGAACTGCGACTGTCGCAGTTATTGGAACCAAGATTATGTTTAAACGTTTTATAACCAAAACAGACGGTAATGTGTCAACGATGATGGCCGTTATGCTTATGGGGCTTGTTATCACGGTTGGAGGTGTCATTGATATTTCCATGCTTAGATCCAATCAAATGGAACTTCAGGCCGTCAATGACTCTGCCGCTCTCGCAGCAGCGCGCCAACACAAACGCAAGCAA
>CALKXN010000108.1 GCA_938003555.1 uncultured Robiginitomaculum sp.
TACGCAGCGTCATCAGGATCGTGCGCAAATCTTCGGCCACGGGATGACGCAGGGCCAGTACGCGAATGGACAACGCGTTGACTTCGGACTCAAGCGCGTTAATGCGCGCATCGCCTGAAATGACGACGGACGCTAATTCAACATCTGACTTCATCATCGCTTGGACGGCATTGACCAATTGAAACTCAACCAAACCTCCCATCTCTAAAACGAGGGCCTCGAGTTTATTCAGTTCGTCGTCATAAGAGGTGACAATATGTGAGGATGCAACGGACTCGTCTTTACGGTCTGTTTTCGGATCCAATTGAGAGGGCGATGTCATAACTTCATTTCCACTTATTTTGACGCAATATCCAGCTATATCCAAATCAATCAATAAAGCCGTGTGACAGTTTTGTGAAAGTTTTATGACACAGGCAACCCTCTAAATCCATTGACTGTTTTTAGGATGTATAAGGCACTAAATAAACGGTCACGCATGTTCCCTTCCCCAATTCACTGTCGATGACCATGCGGCCGCGGTGACGATTGATAATATGCTTCACAATCGCCAAACCCAGACCCGTTCCGCCCATCTGCCGTGAGCGGCCTTTGTCAACGCGGTAAAACCGTTCCGTCAGGCGTGGAATATGCGCGCCTTCAATTCCGTCCCCATAATCTTGAACAGAAATTTGAATGCCGCGCTGCGCGCCAGAACGCTTGGATTGACGCCGCGATATTTTAACATCAATCGCAGAATTAGGCGGGCTATATCGCAATGCATTTTCCAAAAGATTTTGAAACACTTCAATAAGCAAATCCGCGTCGCCGCGAATAGGCGCAATAGGGTCATCACATTCAATTTTAATTCGCCCGGGATAATCTGGATCCGAGGCCTCTAATGCCGATGTTGTGCGCGTAATTACCTCGAGGATGTCTACACGGTCGCTTGGGACAATATGTTCCTGCGCTTCGAATTTAGACAATGACAACAAGTCCATCACAATGCGCGACATGCGCTGCGTTTCATCATGCATGAGCGCCAAGAACCGGTCCTGCGCGGCTTGGTCATCACGCGCCGGACCGCGCAGCGTTTCCACCATTCCGATCAGAGATGTGAGCGGCGAGCGCAGCTCATGACTGACATTGGCAACAAATGTACTGCGCGCGCGCTCAGCCTGAATTTCGGCAGATATATCGGCCAAAGTCATTAAATATAAATCGCTTAGCGGTTCGCCGGCAGGCGCAACCGTAACTTCATAAGTGCGCTGCGTTTGAAAGGTTAGAGCGACGCGCCCGGAATTCATTTGGTTATCTTGAATCGCCTCAGACACCATGGCCAATGCTTCGGGGTGGCGTAAAACGCGAACAAGATAAATATCGTTAAGCGAGCGCTCAAATAAAGCCTCAGCAGCGTCATTGGCCTTCACAATTTGGGACTTAGAATTAAGCAACATTGCGGGATAAGGCATCGCATTCACAATGCTAGACATATTTCCCCCGGCCCTAAACGCTTAATATCGTATTGTGCCTTGCCGTATCCGCCCTGCGCGGTCAACCTCGACGCTCCAGAGATTACGATCGACTGCGCCTTCGATAATGTCGGCCATATCATCCGTATTTTCGATCGGCTCATCATTAATGCTGAGCATAATATCACCGCGCCGAAAGCGGCGGGTCGCTGGGCTGCGGCGCGAAATATCCGTGATCACAACGCCCATTACAAAGGGATCAAAGCCAATTTCTTCTGCGAGCTTGGGCGACATATTCACCGCCGTAATTCCCGCAAAAGGGCTGTCATCGGATACAAATATCTCATCGCGCGGCGGGTTTTCTTGCGGCAAGGCAATATTGAGGCGCTTGGTCACCTCACGTCCGCCAGTCCACACCGTGACATCCGCGCGGCTGCCCGGCGCAAGGGTCGCCATTTTAAACGCGATGCCGCTATCATCATTCACGTCCGTTCCGCCAATGGCGAGGATCACGTCGCCTTTCGTGAGGCCCGACTTATCCGCAGGGCCATCCGGGTAAACTTCGCCAATGATTGCGCCGCGCGGGCGGTCCAGTCCCATGGCATCTGCCATCTCGCTGCTGACCGCTTGCGTGCGCGCGCCCAGCCATGGCCGTTGTATAACCCCGTCCGATAGCGCGCTTTGTACGGCGCGGCTTACCAGCTCTGCTGGAATCGCCAGACCCACCCCATTCGAGCCGCCGCCCTTGGACAAAATGGCCGTATTCACGCCGACCAATTGCCCGCGCATATCCACCAGCGCCCCGCCGGAATTACCCGGATTAATCGCAGCGTCAGTTTGAATAAATGACGAAAAATCAGAGACTGTGGTGCGGCCCTTTGCCGAAATAATGCCGCTGGTTACAGTCTGCCCCACGCCAAATGGATTACCGATGGCCAAAACAAGGTCTCCGACCTCAAGGTCGCGGTCGCCCTTAATGGCCAGAAACGGCAAGGCTTCGCCTGTCGGTTCCATCTGCAAAACGGCAATATCAAGCTTGTCATCACTGGCGATTAATTTGGCTTTATATTCACGGCGATCAGAAAGCTGAATTGTCAGATTTTCCGCGCCCTGCACCACATGGGCATTGGTCACGATCACGCCGCTACTGCGCACAATCACGCCAGAGCCCAGCGAGCGCTCCATACGTTCACGCGGCACGCCGCGCCGCATCCATCCGCCGCCAAAGCTCATCATGGCATTGTCACGCACCTTACGTTCGCTTTGCACGCTAACAACCGCAGGCGCGGTTTGCTTCACCAGCGGGGCAAAACTCATACGCATATCCAGTGCGCTTTGCGGCACGCCCCGAAGCTCCGCTTCAACAGGCGGAAGCTCGGGCAGCCCGATCTGCGCCTGAACAGACGGCGCGCCAAGCACCGCCCCGCCGAGAAGCGCCGCGATCAAAGCCGATTTAACCGTTTTTAATGTGCCTGCGCTTTTGCGCTCAGCCGTGTAAGGATGTGTCATGACTTTAATTTAGGGATGCAGGGCGACCAAAAAAAGTCACAAATGCAAGTTTTTAATGACAATGCTGTTAGGCAAGGACATCACGCGGCGCGCACGGTGCAAACCTGAATCCTAGAGCCGCGCCATTTTACGGCCTCTTGACACTCGGCAATATCTTCGAGCGCGCAGGCCAAACCAAGGCCGCCTTTGAGAGCTATTCCGAAGCGCTGGACTTATACCCCGCACTCGAGCAAGTCGAAAAACGCGTCAAAGCGCTGCGCGGCGCCGCCGAAGGTGACGCGCTTTAGCGGGGGACGCAAGCGGCCGTAATCGACGTGGGGCGTCGATTACAGCGAGCGCCTAAGCCGCAAAGCGGCTTAGGTAAGATAACTTACGTAATCTTCCCGATTAACCCTGTCGGGTTAACGGGCCCCCTTACGGGGAAGATTAGCGGGGCTGTCCGTGCGGGACTTAAATAAACTGGAGTACCAAAAGTAAAAATATGTTTCGTCTAAAAAAATCCCTGCCGCCCCTACAGATCGCTCCGCATTGGCAACATGTAACTTAGAGCTCTGCCTAAGTTACAGCACGGCGACGCTGCTGCTGGCGGCCATCGGCTGAGGGTTAGTCGCCATAGCTCTCACCAGCGGGATGTCCAAAGG
>CALKXN010000109.1 GCA_938003555.1 uncultured Robiginitomaculum sp.
CAGCACGCCGAGGTCATATTTAAAATTTTGTCCAATTTTGAGAACCGCCGGATCATGTATCAATTTGGCCAGCTCTGTTATCGCCGCGTCAAATTCAACTTGTTTGGGCGCACCGTCGCCCAGTAAATCTCCGCCGCCCACATGGGCCAGCGGAATGTAGCAGGCATCATTCACCCCTATGGCTAAGCACACGCCAACAAGATTGGCCGCAGCGCTGTCCAGACTATCGGTTTCGCAGTCCACGGCGACAACACCCGCATCGCGCCCGCGCGCAACCCATGTTTTTAGCGTTTCAATATCCTGCACGCAGACATAGGCGCTGCGGTCAAATGCAGCGTTTGGCGGCGCGGCGGCCACGGCAGTTGCGCCCGGCCTATCTTCACCGCGCAGACTGTCTGTATCTCCATAGTCAAAGGCCGCGCGCACGCGGTTTGTTAGCGTCCGAAATTGCATATCCTCAAGAAAGCCAAAAAGCAGACTTGGTTCTGGATCCGTCACAGCAAGCTCAGGAAGTTGCACGTCAAGCGGGACGTCGCGTTTAAGCGTCACAAGTTCTTTGGAAATGCGCGCGCTATCGGCAAATTCTAAAAGTTTTTCGCGGCGGCCCTTTTGCTTAATTTCACCGGCGCGCTCTAGCAGTTCTTCGAGCGTGCCATATTCCGTCAACAGCAGCGCCGCCGTTTTGACGCCGATGCCCGGAACGCCAGGCACATTATCAACGCTATCGCCAGCTAGGGCTTGAATATTGATGACATGCTCCGGCCCCATGCCAAATTTCTCGACAACGCCCTCAGGGCCGATTTTGCGATCCTTCATCGTGTCATACATAATGGTGCGCTCGGTCACGAGCTGCATCAGGTCTTTATCCGAGGACACAATCGTCACCCGCGCGCCCAGCGCGTCAGCTTGGTCGGCATAGGTCGCAATCAAATCATCAGCCTCAAAGCCTTCCATTTCGATGGACTGCACGCCAAAGGCGCGCGTTGCGTCGCGCGTCAGCGGGAATTGCGGAATGAGGTCTTCGGGCGTCTCGCTGCGATTGGCTTTATATTGCGGATACATGTCATTGCGAAATGTATGGCTGCTGGCATCAAAAATAACCGCAAAATGCGTCGGGCGCATGTCGCCAGATTGATCGCGCAGCAATTTGAACAGCATATTGCAAAAGCCCGATACCGCGCCAATCGGAAGCCCGTCAGATTTTCGCGTCAGCGGCGGCAAAGCATGGAAGGCGCGGAAGATATAGCTACTCCCGTCCACAAGGACGACATGGGAGTCTTTATCAATAGGAGCAGTATGGGCGGCCATAATAGGTCTTTCGCAAAGGGGTATCCGGCAGAATCTCTGGGCTATTTATGGGCGGATCGCTGCCCAAATGGCAAGTGCCCTGCCCTGCTTATCCCCTTCATTCTTCCCTTTATTTTGCCATGATTGATCGCTAGTTTAGGTCCATGAGCAAGACTGGGGACATGACGGCCGAGGAACGGCCACGGCGCGGTGATGGATCACTGACGCGCTATGCCTTTACGCTTGCTGTAACAACGGCGATTGCGCTGGCTTTGATCGCCTTTATGTATCTATTGGAGCAGCGCACAGGCGACACTGCATCGCGTCTGGATATTCCGCAGCGCAGCACCACGCAAATCTACACCGATGCCGATTTACTCGAAGCTCCGGCGCTGCGCATGCGCGCCCTGCGCAATTTCGTCAATGCCTATCCCAAAGCCCCCGAGGCCGCGCGCGCGCGCATAGATATCGCAGAATTAGAACGCACCGAAACCCAAGACTTTAGCGTGTTGACGGAAACTTTTTATGATCTGCGCGCGGCGCGCGAGAAGAAAGTCTTGGCGCTGGACGCCTTTACAGCGCAATGGGGCAAAAGCCGATTCTCGGATGAAATCACGGCTATGGAAACACAATTAGATATTGATAATCAACAGCAAGATATAGAGCCGCAACCCAAAGCGCAGATCACATTAGAAGGCGGCCGCGCCGCGCCTGATCCGGCCATCGAAGAATTTGCCGGACGCGAAACGGATACGCTCGCCGGAGGTATCGTTGAGCCCGTCAAAATCGTTAAGCCCGTCATGCCCGCGCCGCCGCCGCGCATTGTGCCAAAGATTATCGAAGCCAGCATCAAAAAAGGCGCAACGCCGCGCTATCCGCGCCGCGCCCAAAGCCGCGGCGTCGAAGCCGTCGTGACCGTTGCCATGGACATTGACGCCCAAGGCAAAGTTCAAGACGCCCGCGTGATCAAGCCGCCAACAGGGCGATATGCCCGCGACTTTAACCGCGCGGCGATCTCTGCCGCCAAGCGCACCGTGTTTAATCCCAGAATGGTAGACGACAAAGCCTCGCCCACAAATGGCTATGTGCGCACATACCGCTTTGAACTGGAAGATTAAGCGCCTTTAACGCCATCGCTATTGCCCCATCATTGTAAACCGCGCTAAGTAGGCCCCTATGAACTGGTTATCAAAACTCACCCCTCCCGGGGTCAAGAATATTTTCTCCAAGCGGGATACCCCCGACAATTTATGGGTCAAATGCCCTAAATCCGGAGAAATGGTCTTTCACTCTGATTTGGTCGCAGCGTCCCATGTGACGCCCGCCGGACACCATATGCGGATTGGGCCGGAGCTTCGCTTTAGTTATACCTTTGATGGCGGCGACTATGAAAAAGTCGACGTGCCGGCTGTGGCGCAAGACCCGCTTAAATTCAAAGACGACAAGAAATATACAGACCGCCTAAAGGCCGCACGCTCCAAGACCGGCGACACGGACGCCATGTCGATCGGCGTCGGTAAGGTTGAAGGGCTGGACTGCGTCGTATTGGTTCAAAATTTCGGTTTTATGGGCGGATCGCTGGGCATGGCGGCGGGCGAAGGCTTTATCACGGCCGCGCAGACTGCGCTGGCCCGAAAAATGCCGCTGGTCATATTTACCGCCGCAGGCGGCGCGCGCATGCAAGAAGGCGCGCTATCGCTTATGCAAATGCCGCGCACCACAATTGCCGTGCAGCAGCTTCGCGAAGCAGGCTTGCCTTATATTGTCGTCTTGACCGACCCAACGACAGGCGGCGTCACCGC
>CALKXN010000110.1 GCA_938003555.1 uncultured Robiginitomaculum sp.
GGTAACAGCTAACAAATTCGTAGATTTTGTGAATATGCTGCTGCAAAAAATTGAGAGAGATTAGGCTTAAATTTCTACAGAAGTTTTTAAGTAAAGTTTCGCCATCAGTCGCAAATAATCTCCACAGCCCGCCTACGCCAAGGCTTCGGCGCGCATCCTTCGCGCACATATTTTTAAGTTCATGAGAATATTTGGATGGCCTGCCATCCGAAGCCCCAACGGGGCGAAGGATGGTAGTGAGAGTGAGACTTGAACTCACGACCTCAGGATTATGAGTCCTGCGCTCTAACCAGCTGAGCTACCCCACCTTACCAAGGTGTATCCGAGCATTCGCCGGACAGGCGCGCCATATAGGCAAAAAAATACGCCCTGCCAAGGGGCGTCTTGCAGCTATTGCTCTTTTTTATAATGGGACTTGTCCCAGCGGCGATGGCTCCAGAACCATTGATCCGGATGGGCGGTAATCCAGCCCTCAATCACGGCTGTAATATCTTCAGTGCCTTTGCGGATTTTGGCATGGCGATCTCCGTCTGTGGCCAGCCTTATCGGCGGATAGACAGTGGCATGGAAGCGCGCCCCGCGCGTGCGCACAACATTCATCGGCACGAAAGCCGCGCCGGTATTCAGCGCGAGCCGCGTTGGCCCCGGCGCAGTCATGGCGGGGTGACCGAAGAAATCAACGGCGATGCCTTCATTGAATTTTTGATCATTCATAATCCCTACAGACCAGCCCTCTTTGAGGGCGATCATCAATTCTTTGGCGCCGCGCGGGCCGGATTTGGCGGTCATTAAGTCCACGCCAAAATCCGCGCGTTGTTTACGAATACGAGCGTCAAAATAAGGATTGTTAAGCGGGCGATAGGTGATACGCATTTTTAGGCCCGAATGGGCGAGCGCGACATTGAGCATTTCCCAATTGGCAAAATGCCCGCCGACCATCACGGCGGCTTGGCCGGCCTCGATCAGGGCTTTGAAATGCTCCGTCCCCGACACAGTTACGCGCTCGCCCATACGCAATCGGCCAATGAACATAAATTCGGCAAAGGTGCGGCCCGTATTCTCCCACTGCGCTTTGGCGGTGGCTTTGATCTTGGCCTCATCCCAACCCGGAAAGGCGGTGCGCAGCCCCGTCAGCACGATATGCTGCTTGCTTGTCAGCGGGCCAATGCATTTAAGCACCGCCCCGCCCAGCCAGCTAATCGCGTCTATCGGCAGCCAGCACAGCAGCAGGCGCAAAAAATCGTAGGCCAGGACTTCGCCGCGCCATTTTAATTTTTGAAAAATTGTAACCCCATCAGCCATAGCAAAGGGCTTAGCGCGCTTTTTTGGCGCTGTCGATAATCGGGCTGAGCAGGCGCTCTAATGTCAGTTCATCTTGGAAAACGCAGCGCACGGGCCAGACGGCCACATATTGACGAAGCGCCGAAGGGAGACGGACAAAGTCTTTTTCCGTGGTGACCAAATGCGCTTTATATTCGCGCGCCATATCTTGGAGATGTTTGATATCTGCGGGGGTGTAGGCATGGTGATCCGCAAAGCTCATACCCTCCACAAGCTCTGCGCCCGCCGCGCGCAGGGCGTCGAAGAATTTATTGGGCCGCCCAATCCCGGCAAAGGCAAATAAAGGCCCGCGCGGCAGCGGCGCAGTTGGCGTAAGATAGGCTTCAATGACTGGTAAATATCCGAACTGATCACTGAGGCTCTGCGCGATTTTATATTCGCGGTTCGGCTTCATGACGATCACGACGTCCGTGCGCGCCATCGCGCGGGCCACAGGCTCGCGCAAAGGCCCAGCCGGGATAACGCGGCCATTTCCAAAACCTGTTTCGCCGTCGACAACCAAGATGGACAAGGCCTTATCCAGAGAAGGGTTTTGGTGACCGTCATCCATAACAATCACTTGCGCGCCCGACGCGACCATGGCGCGCGCGCCGTCAACGCGCGATACAGCAACCCATGCCGGAGCGCGTGCCGCGAGCAGCAAAGGCTCATCGCCGACCTCTTTGGCCGTGTGATCGGCGCTGACTTTCATGGGCCCGCGTTCTGTTCCGCCATAACCGCGCGACAGCGCTTCGGCGCGAATTTTCTGCGCGCGGATCATGGATAGAATTTCAGCCGCCACAGGCGTCTTGCCCGTGCCGCCCGCTGTGGCATTACCAACGCATATGACAGGAATGCCCGGATCATAGGGCGTGGTCGTGTCGATGCGGCGTTTCGTAAAATAAGCATAGAGCCAAGATGCAGGCATCAACAGCGTGCGCAGCCCGGGCGCCGCGTCGCGGCCTTCGGTTCGGTTCCAAAACTCAGGGGCTTGGAATTTCATCGTATCACTCCATCGGGCAAATAAGATTCCAGACCATGCCAGACTTTGTCCAGAACGTCATCTTGCGCCGCCGTGAATTTTTGCGCCGCATGAATTTGCGCGCCTCGGCGGTTATCATCTTCCCATAATTCTAAAACGGACTCGGCAAGGCCTTCGGCGCTGCGCACGGTTTGAACCCCGCCGGCCGCGCTGAGTTTTCGGTACACATCGGCAAAGCTATCAACATGCTGGCCGGTCAGAACCGCGCTGCCTAGGCGTGCAGGCTCCAGCGGATTATGCCCGGATAAACCTTCGGTTAAACTCCCCCCGACCAATGATACATTCGCCAAACGATATGCTAGCCCCAATTGCCCCATTTTGGGGATAAGGATAATATCTGTCCCGGGCAGCACATCTTCGGCATATCCTGTTTGCGTATAGCCAAGTCCTTGGCCGTCAATCAGGCGGGCCACCCGGGCGCTGCGTTCAGGGTGGCGCGGCGCAAGGATCAAAAGCGCGTCAGGTTTTTCAGCCCGAATTAATCCATGCGCGGCAAGGATAATTTCGTCTTCACCCTCATGCGTGCTGGCCGCGCACCAGATGGGGCGGCCCGTAAGCTGCGCGCGGTGCGCGGCAAGGCTGCCGACATCGACATCCAGCGGCGCGCCTGCATATTTTAAATTCCCCAACACGGAAATCGGCGCGCCCGTAATATCAGACAACCCTTGGGCTGTGCGATCATCGGCCGCCAAAATCGCGCTGAATTTTGAAAATATATATTTGGCAAATGTTTTACGCTTGGCCCAGCCTGATAGAGACTTTTCGCTCATGCGGGCATTGATCAAAACGCATGGAATATCACGCGCGGTAGTTTCACTTAAAAGGTTCGGCCAAATTTCACTCTCGGCCCATAGCGCGACATCCGGCCTCCAATGCTCCAAAAACTGCGCCGCATATTTCGGAACGTCCAGCGGGACGTATTGATGCAGCGCGCCTTTAGGGAGCTTATCCTGCATCATCTGCGCGCTGGTCACTGTTCCTGTCGTCACAAGGACATGCGCGCCGCGCTCTGTCAGGCGTTTAATCAAAGGCAGCATCATAACGGACTCGCCCACGCTGGCCCCGTGCACCCACAGAAGCGGGCCTGCGGGCCGCGCGATAGAGGCGCGTCCAAAGCGCTCATCTTGACGCGAGGCATCTTCTTTACCCGTCCCGACGCGGCGCTTTAAATAAGGCTTCGCGGCAACAGATAATAGCTGAGAGAGGGCGCGGTAAGCGCGATAGGTCAGGGCCGCGCTCATGAGATATCCCGCGCTTTTTCCGGTGAGATCTTCTTTTGATCGCCATCATCATTGATACGGGCTTTTTTGCGGCTATCAGCGGGCTGCACAATTTCTTTGCCCACAAGTTCATCTGCGCGTTGGTTGGCCGCAATCAATCGTGTTTCCATGAGCGCCGTCGCGGCCTTTAAATCTTGGGCGCTTGCATTTTCATCAACTTTAATCGTCTCGCCCCAGATGATCGCGCCGCGTCCAAAGGGCAGCGGGAACATAAACCGATCCCAACTCTTGAACAGAATACGGTTTCGTGTGGACAATGCATAGGGCAGCATGCGGCTGCCTGTCAGACGCGCCAAACGCGCCGGACCGGGACCGCAGCGCATACGCGGGCCGCGCGGGCCATCAGGGGTAATCACGACAACGCCGCCCCCTTTGATATGATCGACCATTTGCATCATCGCGCTTGTCCCGCCGCGATTCTTATCGCTACCCGCCCGGCGCGAACTGCCGCGAATAACCGACAGGCCCAATCTGCGCGCTACAGTCGAGACGAAATTTCCATCATTGCTCTGGCTAATCAAAATGGCGGGATGTTGATATTTTTTCGACCACCCGGAATTACAGATCAAGAACCGCCCATGCCACACACAGCCAATGAGGCCTTCGCCGCTATCCCAAATCGGCTGAACGTGCTCTATGCCCTCAACAGTCCAGCGCGTCGTGCGTTTAACCACAGCCATATAGCCCGCCAAAACCGTGGCCAGCATATTTTGTGTCACATTATGACGAAGGATGGATTTGAACACCTGCGCACTCCCTGCTATGGGCGGCATAGCTTAGCCTGCGCCGTATTCCAATAGGCGCTGATATGGCGCATCAGTTAAGAAAAACAAGAGCAAGGCCCCATATGCCCCTGGATTTAAACATTGCCGCAGATCGCAAACTCGCCCGCAAAGAGCTGATTTGGGGGGATCACGGCTTTCTGCGTTACCGATTCTCCAATTTACACGAAATTGGCGAGGGCATGTGGCGGGCCAATCAACCCTCACCGGAACAGCTTGAAGCCTATGCCAAGCGCGGGATAAAAACCATATTGAACCTGCGCGGCGAAAGCGAGAAAGGCTATTATCTTCTCGAGAAAGAAGCCTGCAAGGCCTTGGGCCTGACATTGATTAATTATCAAGTCTATTCGCGCGACACGCCAAAAAAAGCGGCGATCCATGATTTGAAAAAAATCTATGCCGACATGGACTATCCGGCGTTGATGCATTGCAAATCCGGCGCTGACCGCACTGGCCTTGCGGGCGTGCTATTTGCCCATTTCCAATTGGGCAAACCGATAAAGGACGCATTGGAGCAGTTACGCCTAAAATATCTACATGTGCGCCAAGGCAAAACAGGTATGCTTGATTTCTTTTTCGAGGATTATCTGCGTTATCAAGAGGATGGCGGGGCGCTATCATTTCTAGACTGGGTCGATGAAATTTATGACCCCGCCGAAGTCAAAGCTCGGTTTATGTCCGGATGGATTGGCAATACATTTACCGACAAAATACTTCGTCGTGAGTAGCCGGGTCGTGAGCAACCGAGTCGTGAACAAAGTGGGATACACATAATGCGTATTGTAAGCGGAAAAATGCGCGGGCGAAATATTATCGCGCCGCGCGGACGCGGGACGCGGCCCACATCAGATCAGGCGCGCGAGTCCATCTTTAATATTTTGTCCCACGCCGATTACGGCGTCCCTATTGAAGACGGGATCGTGGCCGATATATTTGCAGGTTCCGGCGCGCTGGGTCTTGAGGCGATATCGCGCGGCGCGGCCTTTTGCCTATTCGTCGAAACGGCGCCCGATGCGCGCGCAGCCATTCGCGAAAATGTTGATAAAATGGGGCTGGGCGGCGTGACGCGCCTGCACCGCCGCGATGCCACCAAGCTTCGCATAGAGCCTAATAATCTACGCGGCCCGTTCACGCATGTGTTTATTGACCCGCCCTATGGTAAAGGGTTAGGCGCGCCTGTCTTGCGTAAATTAAAAGACCAATCGCTGCTAACGCCAAACGCCGTTATTATGTACGAAATGGGAAATGATGAACCCGATCCAGAGATTAAGGGGTTTAACATTCGTGACATTCGCCAATGGGGCAAAGCCAAAGTCGTGTTTTTAGAGGTTCAAAATGGATAACATTACACTGCAAAGTCAGGCCGATAGCACGCAACTTAAGGGTTGGCACTGGCCTGTTGAAACGCCGCGCGCCATTGTCACAATCATCCATGGATTAGGCGAGCATAGCGGGCGTTATATCGGTTATGCCAAAGCCTTTAACGACGCGGACATTGCCGTTATTGCGGCAGACCTTCGGGGCCATGGCACATCCGGCGGGCCGCGCGGACGGGCCACGTCTCTCCATCATATCCTGGGCGATATTGCAGCGATATGCGCGCAGGCCAAAGCGCTCTATCCAGACCTGCCGCATATTTTGATGGGCCACAGCATGGGCGGCGGCCTGGCTTTACGTTACGCTGCGGACAATTCAGACTCGGGATTTGCGGGCATTATCGCCAGCGCGCCGTTGATTAAGCCGAAAGATAAAGTCAGCGCCCTACAGCGATTTATCATTAAACTTGCCGTTAAATTAAAGCCGTCCATGACGCTGGATCCCGGTTTGAACGAAAGTAAAATTTCAACGATAGAATCAGAAGCC
>CALKXN010000111.1 GCA_938003555.1 uncultured Robiginitomaculum sp.
TGAAATGGCCCAATGATGTGCGCATTGACGAGGCTAAAGTTGCAGGCATATTATTGGAGTCCGGCAAGGGCTGGGTGAGCGTCGGAATAGGCGTCAATATTCACTTCCACCCCGAAGGTTTGCCATATCCCGCCACCCACCTCACCGCCCATATGGATATTGATGACCCGGAGCACATTCCAAATGCGCGCGGGGCTTTGCCGCTTCTGGCGCAGCTTTTTGAGGCTCAGCGCGAAACACTGGCGCGGGACGGCTTTGGCGAAATACGCAAAACATGGTTGTCGCGCGCGGCCCATATCGGTCAAATTCTGACCGCTCGCAAAGATGGGCAGCCTATCACCGGAGAGATGGAAGGACTGGCCAATGACGGCGCGCTTGTCCTGCGCTTGCCCGATGGCTCTATTGCGCGTATCTCCTCTGGTGAAGTGCTTGCCCAAGCTGGCGCAGCTTAGAAAGAAATCTTATGCTTCTGGCCATTGATACCGGAAATACGAACACGCTCTTTGCGATCCATGACGGCAAAGACTGGGTGGTTGAATGGCGTATTGCTACGGACGCCGCGCGTACGGCTGATGAATATGCCGTGTGGTTTCATCAATTGATGGAAATGCAGGATTTGAAATTTGGGGATATTGATGGCTGCATCATTGCCTCGGTTGTCCCGCAATCTCTGTTCAACATGCGTAACCTTGCGCGTCGCCATCTAAAAGTAGAGCCTATGATTGTGGGTGAGGGCGAGCTTGATCTGGGTACGAAAGCGCTCATTGATAATCCCGAACAAGCGGGCGCCGACCGCCTTGTCAATGTTGCGGGCGCGCTGACGCGTTACGCAGCGCCGATGATCATTGTCGATAGCGGCACGGCGACCACCTTTGATGTTGTCGATGCTGATGGGAATTTTATCGGCGGCATTATCACACCGGGTATCAATCTGTCTGTACGCGCGCTTCACGAAGCTGCTGCGCGCCTCCCGCGTATTGAGATTAAGAAACCTGATAAAATCGTCGGGACAAATACAGTTGAATCGATGCAGTCTGGTATTTTCTGGGGTTATATTGGTCTGATTGACGGCCTTATTCGTAATATAAAAACAGAACGATCTGATTTGAATTTTACGGTCATCGGCACGGGCGGCATTGCGTCTTTGTTTGAGGGCGCGTCAGAAACAATCGACCATTATGACAGCCGCCTGACGATAGACGGCCTGTATGAAATTTATCGCCGCAATACTAAGAAAGCTCAAAGCTAATATGGCTAAAAATAAAGACGAATTCGTATTCCTGCCTCTTGGCGGAAGCGGTGAAATTGGCATGAACCTTAATGTGTTTGGCTTTGGCCCTGCCCATAAACGGCAATATATTATTGTCGATATTGGCGTGACATTTGGTGATTTAAATACGCCGGGCGTAGACATCATCATGCCTGATATAGAGTTTTTTAAAGGCATTGAAGACAGCCTGCTGGGCATTGTGCTGACCCATGCCCACGAAGATCATATGGGCGCGCTTGCGCGTTTATGGCCGAGACTTCGCTGTCCCGTTTATGCAACGCCCTTTACGATGTATTTGGTCAAAGACCGTCTTAATGAAGTTGGGCTAACGCAAGACGTTCCACTTCATGAAATTGATCTGGAAGGGTCTTTTTCAATCGGGCCATTTGATTTGGAATATGTGACGCTCACACATTCCATTCCAGAGCCAAATGCGCTGACGATTAAAACGCCGCTTGGTACAGTCTTTCATACAGGGGATTGGAAAATCGATCCTGATCCGCTGTTGGGTGATCCGATTGACCCCAGCCAGCTTAAAGCGATTGGCGAAGAGGGCGTGCTGGCCATGATATGCGACAGCACAAATGTGTTTAGCCCCGGCAATGCAGGCAGTGAGCTTGGCGTGCGTGATGAACTGGTCAAACTTATTGCGCAATATGAGGGTAAGAAAGTTGCCGTCGCCAGCTTCGCATCTAATGTCGCGCGCCTATCTTCTGTTATGCATGCCGCGAATGAAAATCACCGTAGCGTCTGTTTAGTGGGGCGTTCTATGCACCGCATGGTTGGCGCCGCGCGGGCGACGGGCATAATTGGCAACAGCCCGGTTCTACTGGATGAACAAGAAGCGTCACAAATGCCAGATGGGAATGTGCTCTATTTGTGCACAGGGAGCCAAGGTGAGGCGCGCGCCGCATTATCTCGCATTGCCGCTGGCGATCACCGTAATGTCAAACTCAGTCAGGGCGATGTTGTCATATTTAGCTCGAAGATTATTCCGGGTAATGAGAAGACAATCTTTGCGCTTCAAAATCAGCTGGCAGAGCGCGGCATAGAAATCGTGACTGAAAAGTCTCACGACATTCATGTCTCGGGCCACCCATGCCGTGATGATCTCCGCGCGATGTATGATTGGATTAAGCCCCATATCGCTATTCCGGTTCACGGCGAGCGGCGTCATTTACTTGAGCATAAGAAACTGGCTGATGAGCTAGGGGTCGAGCGCACCCATGCGCCGGATAATGGCGAGATGATCCGTATCGCCCCACATGGCCCAAAGGTCACTGATATTGTGCCCTCAGGCCGCTTACATGAAGATGGCGGCGAGATTGTAAACGCTCATGATGATGGCTTGCGCCTTCGCCGTAAAATGAGCTTTGCGGGATATGTTGGGATATCTATGGCGATTGACCGCTCCGGTAAACTCCTTGGCGGGCCAGACCCGCGCATTAGTGGGTTCGCGCAGGGGCGCAAGGGCGATCTTCTCGAAGACCTTCTTGATGATGTCGCTGATGTGGCTGAGCGTAAATTTGATGGTCTGCGCCCTAGCGCGCGTAAGGACCCTGATAAGGTAGAGGCCGAGATTGCTACTGCTGTGCGGCGTTTCTTTAGAAATCGCCCTGGCTTTAAACGCCCGGTTGTTGAGGTTACGGTGCTATCCATATGAAATGTAAGGACTTTAAACTCGGCCCTCTAAACCATGTTGGGGTTGCTGTGCCAGATATTGCTGCCGCTGCGCAGCATTATCGTGATGTCTTTGGCATAACAGATATTACAGAGCCCAAAGATTTACCAACCCAAGGCGTCACATTCGCATTTATAAATCTTCCGAGCGGGCAGATCGAATTGATTCAGCCCTATGGCGACACATCCCCCATCACGCGCTTCCTTGAGAAGAACCCAAAGGGCGGGCAGCATCATGTGTGTTACGAAGTTGAGGACATCCATGAAGCCAAAGCCGTTATGGAAGAGCGCGGCATGACCGTTCTAAACGCGCCGCGCATTGGCGCGCATGGTACGCCGATTATCTTTCTGCACCCCAAAAATAACCAAGGCGTCCTCATTGAATTGATGGAAACGCCAAAACATTCAGACCATTAGGCCAATATCATGAACCCTTTTAACATGTTCGTTCTGTTTCTGGTCATTTGGTGGATCATGCTTTTCATGGTCTTGCCATTTGGCGTGAGAGGGCAGCACGAAGATGGTGATATCGTTCCGGGCAGCGAGCCGGGCGCGCCGCAAAAATCACTAATTAAGAAGAAGCTGTTGATTACGACAGGCTTGGCCGCAATCGGTTTTGCGATTGTCTACTGCATGATTGTGTTTGATTTGTTCAATATTGCGGACTTGCCGTTCATCCCAAAAATTGAAAACTAGTCCGTAATATATGCAATAGCATTTGCGGCGCGGCGCGCAGCAAGCTAGACCTCACAAAACGAAATTCTAAAGCGAGATTCGCCTCATGCGCTTATCCAATTACTTCATGCCTGTTCTCAAAGAGACGCCGGCCGACGCCACAATTGCCTCGCATCAATATATGTTGCGTGCAGGAATGGTGCGCCAGCAAAGCGCGGGCATTTATGCGTGGCTTCCATTGGGTCATCGCGTCCTTAAAAAAATTGAGCAGATTGTGCGCGAAGAGCAAGATAAAGCCGGCGCGGTAGAGATGTTGATGCCGACCATTCAATCGGCCGATTTGTGGAAAGAAACGGGGCGTTACGACGCTTACGGGCCTGAAATGCTCCGTATTACCGATCGCGGTGACCGTGAAATGCTCTATGGTCCGACCAATGAAGACATGATTACGGATATTTTCCGGAGCTATGTGCGCAGCTATAAGTCTTTGCCGTTGATGCTTTATCATATTCAGTGGAAATTCCGTGATGAACGCCGCCCGCGTTTTGGGGTCATGCGCGGCCGCGAATTTTTGATGAAAGATACGTATAGCTTTGATATTGACGAGGCTGCGGCCCGTAAAAGCTATTATAAAATGTTTGTGGCCTATCTGAACACTTTCGCCCGTCTCGGTATTCAGGCCATTCCCGTTAAGGCTGATCCTGGGCCAATTGGCGGCGATTTATCTCATGAATTTGTTATCCTCGCCGAGAGCGGTGAAAGCGGCGTGTTTTGCCACAGCGATTTACTCGAGATGGCCGCGCCCGGTGAAGTCGATTTTGATAGTGACTTGTCAGATCATGTCGACAAGCGCATGGCACTCTATGCGGCGACGGATGAAAAACATGATGAGGCGGCATTCGCAGCTATCCCTAAAGACAAACAGATGAGTGCACGCGGCATCGAAGTCGGTCATATTTTCTATTTTGGTGATAAATATTCCGGGCCGATGAAGGCTGATGTTATGGGCTCCGATGGGAAACCGCATACAATCATGGGCGGCTCATATGGTATTGGCGTCTCGCGATTGGTCGGCGCAATTATCGAAGCTAGCCATGATGAGAACGGCATTGTCTGGCCGAAATCCGTTGCGCCATTTGGCGTCGGGATTATCAATTTAAAATCGGATAATGAAGATACAAATGCTGTGTGCGAAACGCTTTACTCACAGCTTTCCAAGGCCGGCGTCGACCCGCTTTATGATGACAGCAGTGATCGCGGCGGCGTAAAGTTCTCCCGTATGGATTTGATCGGTTTGCCCTTTGCTGTGACGGTCGGCCCGCGCGGCATAAAAGAGGGCGTTATTGAAGTGAAAAACCGCGCCACAGGCGAGCGCCAAAGCTTGACGCCTGATGCCGCCGCAAAATTCTTAATTAGCGAATTTACGAGCTAGGGCGCATGGCAGGAAGAACGGCACCCTTTAATAAATTTGAGCGCAGCATATCGCTGCGTTATCTGGGCGCGCGCCGTAAACAAGGCGGCGTCGGGCTTATCGCGTGGATTAGTTTTACCTGTCTGACTTTAGCGATTGCAGCTTTGATTATCGTGATGTCGATCATGAATGGCTTTCGTCATGAACTGGTGAGCCGCATTCTCGGCGCGCAGGGGCATATTTACGTCCAGACCGTCAGTGACAATCCTACAGCGCAAGAAATAGATGACATTGCGAAATATATCAGGTCTCAAGACGGCGTAGATGTCGCTATGCCTGTGCTTAATCGTCAGGCCTTTGTTGCCAGTGAAGGCCGCGGTAGCGGCGCGGTTATCAAAGGCATTCGTCCAAGTGACTTATCGAAGCTCGATTTTGTTTTGGACGGCGTGCAATATGGTGACCTTTCGGGTTTTGGCGTCGGTGATTATGGCGGCGATACCATTGCTATTGGAGAAATTATGGCAGGTACGCTTGGCGTCTCTGTTGGTGACCAAGTCATCTTGATTTCACCTAAGCCTGTGGCAACAGCATTTGGCTCAAGTTTGCAGAAAAAATCATATACTGTCGGTGCAATATTTTCGCTCGGTTTTGATGATGCTGACAGCTTGTATGTCTATATGCCGCTTGACCAAGCCTTGTTGTTTTTTGATCAAGGGGATGCCTCTGA
>CALKXN010000112.1 GCA_938003555.1 uncultured Robiginitomaculum sp.
ATGACCTCCGCTATTCATCAATGCGAGGAACTGGATGCCCATCGGATTGCTCATCAAGCCTTTGACAAAATCTGTCGCAATGTCTTGCGGGCCAGGTTTGAACATGACCAATTTGGACATGCGCGGAAATTCGCGATCGGGCAATCCGATATGAAAATCTGCACCCAGC
Organism: uncultured Robiginitomaculum sp.; assembly: GCA_938003555.1. Classification (GTDB taxonomy): domain Bacteria; phylum Pseudomonadota; class Alphaproteobacteria; order Caulobacterales; family Maricaulaceae; genus Robiginitomaculum. Next base: position 170 of record CALKXN010000112.1, read on the forward strand.
GGAGCCGAGATTTCATCATGGAAAAACTGCCCCAGAGATTTCCCCGAGACGCGGCGAACCAGCTCGCCGACTGTCCAGCCAAATGTGATCATGTGATAACCCGCATCCGTGCCCGGCGTCCAAAATGGTTTCTCTTTAGCGAGGCGTTTGGCCATATACTCAAAGTCATAATAGCCGCCCGGTTTGACGGGCGCGCGCACCGCTGGAATACCGCTTTGATGCGACAGCATATGGCGCACCGTGCAGGCCTCTTTGCCATTTTGCGCAAATTCCGGCCAGTAGGTTGAGACGGGCTCATCAAGTGATAATTGTCCGCGATCAATTAAGAGATGCGCGCACAACGCCAACATTGCCTTGGTGCAGGAAAACACGACAGACATCGTATTTCCGTCCCAAGCTTTGGTCTTTTTTGTATCGGTGTGACCGCCCCATAAATCCACGACTTTTTCGCCGCCTTTAAAGACGCAAAGCGAGGCCCCTAATTCATTATGTTTTGTGAAATTTGTTTCAAAGGCGTTTCTAACACTTTGAAACTTATCATGGTACTCACCGGATATTAGGGGCATAGTCGATTTAATCCTTCACGAAAATGATCTGAAATAGGCGTCGGTTTTCGCGTCGTCTCGGTCACATAGACATGGGTGAAATGCCCCTGCGCTGTGGCGCTGTCTGACCCTTCGGTAAATAGCCCGATTTCATAAGTTACGGATGATGTTCCGATTTTGGAAACCCGCAGACCTGCGATGACGTCATTTGGAAATTCAATCGACGCAAAATAGCTGCAGCTTGTTTCGACAACGAGGCCAATTGTTTCGCTTTTCCCAATCTCTAAATGCCCATTTTCAATCAGCCATCTATTCACAACAGTATCGAAATAAAAATAATAAACGGCATTATTCACATGGCCATAAACATCATTATCCGACCACCGCGTGGGGATGGTGAGGTGGTGAGGATAATCCGATTTTTGGGTGGGAGTTGGACGTGTCATTATAAAATCGTCTCATAAATTTTGACTGTCGCATCATAGGTCATTTCGCGCGCATTATTCATGAGCAATCTATCCTTGGTCATGGCGTCCTGCGCCATCATCGGGATAGCGTCCTGCGGGATGTTGACCTGCGATAAAGTCTGCGGAACCTTGGTCTCTTCTTTGATCCGCAGCATCTCATCAATCAGCGACGTGCCTGTTTCACCGACGCGCAAATCCGAGGCAATTTCGCCATACCAGTGATCGGCTTTAGGCTGATTATATTTCATCACTTCAGTCAAGACGAGGGCATTGGAAAGGCCGTGCGGAACATGGAAAAATCCGCCTAGCGGATAGGCGAGCGCGTGAACCGCGGCGCAGGGCGCATTGGAGAACGCTTGCCCCGCCAGCATCGCCCCGATGAGCATATCATTGCGCGCCTCAATATTTGAAGGCTCGTTACAGGCCGTGACGATAGAGCCGCGAAGTTTGCGTAATGCAGTCAGAGCGAGGGCATCGGAAATCGGGTTTTTCTCACGGATGGACGTATAGGCCTCAATGGCATGCACCATGGCATCAATGCCCGTGGCAGCCGTGATGGAGGCGGGCAGACCAAAGGTGAGCTCTGCGTCGAGCAATACGCGATTGGCATAGAGGCTGTCCGCGACAATGCCTTTTTTGGCGGTTTTCCCCGTTGTGATAATCGCGACATTGGTGACTTCGCTGCCTGTGCCGGACGTGGTCGGGATCAGCAGGAGTGGCAAAGTCGGCCCTTTGGCATTGCCAACGCCGTAAAGGCTCTCAATTGGCTGCTCGCATCCCGCCAGATGCGCGATGACCTTGGCCGTATCCATAGGGGAGCCGCCGCCAAAGCCGATTACAAGACCGGCTTTATAATCCCGAACGGCTTTCGCGCCCATGAGTACAACATTTTCCGGCGGGTCGGCCACAACATCGTCAAAGACCATAACGTCATATCCCGCTTCACGGAGCGAAGCGAGACCAGCATCGATGAGACCAAGCGCGCGGATGCCTTTATCGGTGATAATTGCAATGCGTTTGTTAGGGCAAAGCCCGCCAACATATTGCGACAGACGCGCCGCGCCGCCAGGGGCGATGTGAATGTCGGATACGGTTTGAAAACTATGCATATTGTCCTCGAATTTTAGGCAGCTTAGGCAATGCAAAAGATATAAGCCAGCCCTTGAAGGGGAACGTGAAATTCACTTGACCTAATAGGCGGCCTAGCGGGCAATATTTAGAATATTGATCGGCATTGAAATATTACTGATTTGTGGTCACTCTAGATCTGAAATTGATGCAGTGGGCACGTTATGACGAAAAAAATTGAATTCTTTTTTGACCTTTCTTCACCTTGGACATGTTTGGCGTTCCATAATATTCAACCGATGATGAAGGATATGGACGCCGAGATTATCTGGCGCCCTTTTTTGGTTGGTGGGATTCACAATCAAGTCAACAAAGCCTATCCCCAAGCGCGCGCGACGGATTATGGCACGCCGAAATGGAAGCAACTGGCGCAAAGTCTTGCGGATTGGGCGGCGTTTTCAAATGTAACGATGAATTTCCCAGGGCCAAATTTTCCACTTCGATCGGTTCACGCCATGCGGTTCT
>CALKXN010000113.1 GCA_938003555.1 uncultured Robiginitomaculum sp.
GCTATCGCTGCAAAATCGTGATTCCGCGCACGCAGAGCCAAGAGAAAAAGGACGCCATCCGCCTGCTCGGTGCAGAACTCATCGAAGTCGACGCTGTGCCCTATGCCAATGAAAATAATTACGTCAAATATTCAGGCCGCCTCGCAGCAGAGCTCGCCGAAAGCGAACCCAATGGTGCGATCTGGGCGAACCAATTTGACAACACCGCCAATCGCGACGCGCATTACAAAACCACTGGCCCTGAAATCTTTGACCAAACAGATGGTAAAGTTGACGGCTTTATCTGCGCCGTTGGCTCTGGCGGAACACTCGGCGGCGTGTCACTGGCGCTTAAAGAGCGCAACCCAAATATCCAAATCGGTGTTGCCGATCCGGGCGGATCAAAGATGTATAGCTATTTCAAAAATGGCGAACTGGCCTCCGAAGGCGGATCAATCACTGAAGGTATTGGCCAAGGCCGCATCACCGCGAACCTCGAAGATATCATTGTCGATCGCGCCTATAAAATTTCTGATAAAGAAGCACTGCAAATCATCTTCGCGCTAACGCAGCTTGAAGGCTTATGCCTTGGCGGAAGCAGCGGCATCAACATTGGCGGCGCGATCCATATGGCCCGTGAAATGGGGCCGGGCCACACCATTGTGACGATCCTTTGTGACTATGGCAGCCGTTATCAATCCAAAATCTACAACCCCGAATTTTTGCGCTCTAAAGAGCTGCCTGTACCCCCATGGATGAGCTAAACTTTCCACATTCAATCTTTGTCGACAGCCACTGGCTGCGCAAAAATTTGCATCACCCGCGACTGCGCGTGATTGACGGCACATGGGTTCTGCCTGGTAGCGAGCAGCCAGAAATACAAGGGTTCATCCCGAATGCCGTACAGTTTGACCTCGGGGCCCTCAAAGACATTACGCCGCTCGGCGCGCCGCTCCCGCCAAAGGCGTTCATCACAGATTTTGCCTCGACAGCGAATATTTCTCAAAATGACCTTACGGTTGTCTATGATCGCCACGGCCTGTTTTCTGCGCCGCGTGTGGCCTGGTCACTTTTAAGCGCGGGCTACCACGCCTTTATATTGGACGGCGGCCTGCCGGCATGGACGCAAATTGGCGCTCCGACTTATGACAGCCCTTTTGGCCCGAATGATATTGCCCCCATTTTTGAGCGTCAAAGCTTGGTTAAAGCGGTAAATATGAAGCAGGTTTTCGATGCGCTCTACACCCATACGCAAATTGTAGATGCCCGCAGCCCGGGTCGATTTGCAGGCACAGAGCCAGAGCCGCGCGAAGGACTGCGCAGCGGGCATATTCCAGGTTCGATCAATCTACCGCTGGGCGAGCTAAAAACCTCCTCAGGGGCGTTAAAATCAGACGAAGAACTCCGGCAGATCATCGCGGCGAAAAACATAAAATTGACGCGCCCCATAATTTCAACTTGTGGATCAGGGGTAACCGCCGCCGCGCTTGACCTTATTTTCTTTCATCTTGGTGCGCGTGACCACAGCGCCTATAGTGGAAGCTGGGCCGAGTATGGCGCGAGCGATCATCCGATCGAGACCGGCCATTAGGACAGCACATGAAAGACGAAACCAAATTCATTCATATGGGCCGCCCCAAAGCGGGGCTTGGCACGCCTGTGAACCGCGAAATTACGCGCGCCTCGACGCTGCTCTTTGAAAAGGCCGAAGATTTATACCGCGCGGATGTGCGCGGCTATGGCCGCCATGGCAGCGCTGTCCATGATGACCTCGCTAAGATATTCATAGAACTTGAGCGCGGCGCGGCGTGTGAATTTGCGCCAAGCGGCCTTGCGGCCTGCACGCTCGCGATCATGGCCTGCGTGAAATCTGGCGACCATGTCCTGATGACCGATAATAGCTACGGCCCGGTTCGCTATTTTGCCGATACATTTCTCAAACAAATGGGCGTAACAACAACGCGCTTTGACCCGCGCATCGGCGCAGGCATTTCTGATCTCATTCAGGACAACACCACCCTCATCTGGTTAGAGGCCCCGGGAAGTTTGACATTTGAATTGCATGATCTGCCCGCCATTGCCAAAGCGGCAAAAGCCAAAGGCGTGATCACCGCAATTGATAATACATGGTCTGGCGGCATCACGCTTAAACCTTTGACGCATGGCATAGATATATCTGTCCACGCGGCCACGAAATATTTTGGCGGGCATAGCGATGTTCTGTTCGGGGCAGGTATCTGCGCCAATGAGAAATTAGGCAAACGCGTCACCGCAAGCCGCAAACAAATTGGCCATCACACATCGCCTGATGATGCTTACCAAATCCTGCGTGGCGCGCGCAGCGTCTATATGCGCTTTGCTCATGCCGAGGCCAGCGCGCTGAGTTTGGCGACGTGGCTAGAAGGCCGCGATGAAGTGTTAGAGGTCTTACACCCTGCTCTAACCTCGCATCCCGATCATGATATTTGGGCGCGTGATTTCACAGGCGGCGCGTGTCTATTTGGCGTGGTTTTAAAGCCCGTATCAGAGGCGAAGGTTCTCGCTTTTATCAACGCGCTCAAACTCTTCGGCATTGGCTATAGCTATGGCGGGTTCGAGTCCCTGTGCATACAGTGTGACCCGCAGCTTAATCGTAAAGTCAGCGCCAAATTTGACGGCCCGCTCATTCGTTTCGCCTGCGGCCTCGAAGACGCTGGTGATTTAAAAGCGGATATTGAACAGGCTTTACCAAGACTGAAATGACGCGGTCAAAGCGGAGCATATTCAAAATGAAGCGGGTCTGGCTTGGGTTAATTATCGTCATATTTTTCGGCCTGATGAGTTCCTGTGCGGGGACGCGCGCTATCATGCAAACCGCGCCCAGCACGCCGAAAAAGACACAACAGGCGCGTCCTGAAATCACAGCCTCGACGCAAGATCAATGGGGCAATCAAAACACAAAAGTTGCAAGGCAGTTTCAAGCGCATATTTATGGTGACATTCCCGCTATTAAGGGCCCTGCGCGCGTCGATTCCATTCGGCCTATCGCCAAAGACGCATTTAATAATAGCGCAAATATCTTTGAATGGACGATGTCTACGCGCGGCGATATTGACCCCTTTACAATCGTCATCCTTATGCCCGCAAATATTGTACCCGGTGAAACGCCGCCTATAATTTTAACGCAAAATTTCTGCCCCAATCACAATGTCATCCCCATCGCAGGGATTTCAAAACCCAAAAATAGCGGATTTTCATGCGACAGCGACGGCGCTATGTCGGACGTCTTTGGCTATTTCTTTGGGCGTTACATCATGACCCCGCCCGTAGAGATGATTATGAATCGCGGTTACGCGCTGGCCGTTGTCTACCCTCCAGATTTCGTCGCTGATAACGCGCAAACCGCTGCGCCTCAACTCGCCCGCCTTTCAAATAAAGATAACCCGGCAGGTGCAATCATGGCATGGGCCTGGCAAGCGAGCCGAATTGTAGACAGCTTGGAAAAAAGTGGAGAATTTGGCGACATCATCGCCTATGGCCATTCACGTTACGGGAAATCCGCGCTCGTCGCGGCGGCCTTTGACCCGCGCATTGACGGCGTGATCGCCCATCAATCTGGCACGGGCGGCGCATCGCTTTCACGAAACAAACCCGGCGAGACGATAAAACTTATCACCGAAGGCTATCCCCATTGGTTCACGCCAAAATATGCAGAATATGGCGATGACCAGAGCGCCCTGCCCGTCGATCAGCATCAACTGCTCGCCCTCATCGCGCCGCGCCCCATCATGCTGGGCAATGCCAAGCGGGATGTCTGGAGCGACCCTGAGGGCGCGTTTCACGCGGCGATGGGAGCAAACCCCGCCTACGCGCTTTACGGCTCTGAGGGGCTTACGGCGACCAAGCTGACGGAGTTCAAGCCCGAAGATGATATCGCCTTCTGGATGCGCCCGGGAACGCATGGCGTCGTCACCGAGGACTGGCCCGCATTTTTAGATTTTCTGGACGCGCATTTTAAGTAGACTACCCCAAAATCTAAAAATATTACTTACCTACAGTTTCGGGAAAACTCTCAACGCAGCCTTCTCCCTAATGGGAGAAGGTGACCGAAGGCCGGATGAGGGGAAATAATACTCAGAATTAAAGGGGGTGTGCAGTTAACAAGACGGAGAAATATCAGGCCTATGCTTGGATATATACGTTACTCGGCACCTCAGCACCATTTCCCCTCACCCGCCCTGTTGGGCACCCTCTCCCCGACGGAGAGGGCTGAATTACTTTAGGGAGGAACTTAAACTGAGAAGGGAGCCCAAACTACTCTTTCGGTAAATCCAAACGCAGTGACAATTCACGCAGTGCTTTGCTATCCACCTCTGCCGGCGCATTCATCATCAAATCCTGCGCCTGTCCATTCATGGGGAACAGGATAACGTCGCGGATTGTGTCTGTACCTGCAAGCAGCATAACGATGCGGTCAACACCCGGGGCAATGCCGCCATGCGGCGGCGCGCCAAATTTAAAGGCATTGATCATGCCCGCAAATTTATCGTCCACGACTTCGGGGCCATAGCCCGCCAAATCAAACGCCTTGTACATGACGTCCGCTTTATGGTTCCGAATAGCGCCCGAAGATAGCTCGACGCCATTACAGACGATATCATATTGATAGGCCATAATCTCAAGCTGTTTCTCAACCGTGTCGGCTTCTTCGAGAACCTGCATGGCCGTTTTGCCCTCAGGTGCTTGCGGCATCGAGAACGGGTTATGCGAAAATTC
>CALKXN010000114.1 GCA_938003555.1 uncultured Robiginitomaculum sp.
GCGGCGGCGCTTAACGCAAAACCGAAGCCCCATATAGGGCCAGACAAATGCCGCGCCAAAAGCCAGCCCCACCCAGATCAGGCTTTCTTTGGCAAACCATGCAATAATCGGCAAAATTATAAGCAGGCCAAGCGTAATAAAATAAATGCCATATTTCCCCAGCGGCGCGCCGGATTGAAGAACCATTTTATTGATCGTTTTAATAATCGCTGACAATTCGCCATCTTTATTGAGACTGCGGCTAACCCGCATGCGGGCAATAATATCAATATTATTTTCACCGGACTCTAAACGCCTCATGCGGGCATTGGCCATTTTGACACGCGCAGTCGCCTGACGCCCCGCCCCAACAAGGGTTTGCATGACCAAAAACCCGCAGGCAAAGATCAGTCCGTAAATGATATAAAGACCCGTCTGGCTCATGCGTGACTCTCAAGTCCTTCGGGCAAAACCGCGCTTGGGCCAATCGTGCGGGGCTGGAATAAATCAATATCCACCTTAAGCCCGCGCGTTAAAATATGATCGAGACATTTTGGGCGAATACCGGTCGCGCGGTGCTCTCCAATCACTGTGCCGTCTTCGTCAGTGGCCATTTTCACATATTTGAAAATTTCCTGCATTTGGATAACGCTACCCTCCATGCCGGTAATTTCTGCAACGCTAATCACCTTACGTTGACCGTCGCTCATACGGGTGGCTTGGATGATAATTCCGATAGCTGACGCGATTTGTCCGGCGACGGCTTCGGGGGTAATTTTCATATCCCCCATCGCCACCATTTGCTCAAGACGCGTAATCGCATCGCGCGGCGTATTGGCATGGAGCGTGGCCATGGACCCTTCATGGCCTGTATTCATCGCTTGGAGCATATCAAAGGCTTCTTCGCCGCGCACCTCACCAAGGATGACACGGTCAGGACGCATGCGCAGCGCATTTTTCACAAGCTCGCGCTGGCGAATTTCGCCTTTGCCTTCGACATTGGGCGGGCGGGTTTCCATACGCGCCACATGGGGCTGCTGCAATTGCAGCTCGGCGGCGTCTTCGATGGTAATGAGGCGTTCTTTGTGACTAATGCTTTGCGACAGCGCATTGAGCAATGTCGTTTTACCTGATCCGGTACCGCCAGAAATTAAAATTGTGACGCGGCTGGCGCAAGCCGCCTTAAGGAAGTCGGCAACCTCTTGAGGCATCGCGCCAAATTCGACCAATTTGTCAAAGGTGAAAGGTTTCTTGGAAAATTTCCGTATAGAGACCAGCGGCCCGTCCACAGCGATCGGGGCAATCGCCACATTGACCCGTGAGCCGTCCAAAAGCCGCGCATCACACATGGGCTGACTTTCATCAACGCGGCGACCAACCTGGGACACGATACGATTAATAATACGCAGCAAATGGGCCTCATCCGCGAAGCGCACAGGCGTCGGGGTTAATTCTCCGCCGCGCTCAACATAGACTTGCTCGTGACCATTGATCAAAATATCAGCAATTGAATCATCCTGAAGCAATGGCTCCAGCGGGCCAAGGCCTGTCATCTCGTCGATGACTTCATTGCCCAGTCGAATAATGTCAGCTTTGTTTAAAACCATTTGATCGGCTTTGGCGATGCGGGCCACTTCGCGCGAAATGACAGCGCGCATATCCTCTTCTTCCATGCCCTCAATCAAGGCGAGATCGATCTCGTCAAGAAGGCGGTTATGGATTTGCATTTTCGTCTCAAACCAGTCTTGCTCCTCAGAGCGCTCTTTTGATTTTTTTGACTTCACGCTTTTTGAGGCGGGCGGGGAGGCGGGCGGCGTCGCAATGCGGGCCAGTTCCGGCATGATACGCGCCGGCGCGTCTTGCGCGGCGGGCTTTCCCGTTGCCGTATAATTTATCGCTTGTGTAAATCGTCCCATCTTAGCCCCTGCTTCCTATGCTGCGCGGCGGCGCCAGCGGCGCGGCTTAGGTTCACTTTGTTCTTTACTCATGCCCAGCCACTTCGCCGTCAGCCCCGTCACATCTTTGACATAGCGGCTATCCGCGTGAACACAGCCCACAGGCTGTCCGCAATTCATGGCGTCATGAAGCGATGTCTCATCGGGGCAAATCGTGGCAACCGGCGCGCGGCCAAAAGCGCGCGTAGCATCTTTGGCGCTAAGATTTGATTTCAGGGCGCGGCGTTCATAGCGACTTAAAATCAGCTCAGGCTTAACGCTGCTTTGTATGTCCATAATACTTTCCGCCCGGCTGCGCGCTGCGGCGAGGGAGGGTATTGTCATTTCCGTGATCAAGCCGAAATGATCCGCCGCGGCTACGGCGGCATGTGTCCAGGGACGCCACATCCGCGGCACATCCAAAATGAGCGCGTCATATATTGTGCTCGCCGCGTCCATCATCGCCAGCACGCTGGACGGATCGACATCATCATTGCCCGACAAACGCGGGGCCGTCGCCAAGACATGAATATCGCTGGCATGACACACCGCAAGCGCGCTGGTGAGCGCGGCGTCAATTGGCGCCGCCCCATAGCTTAAATGTTCATGCGTCAAACGCGCCGGTAAGTCCAAATGAGACAGGACTGAGCCGCAATCAAAATCTAGATCTATCACGCAAATTTCGGGGTCTTTAACACCATTTGCGCGCAGTAATGTCTTCGCGCTCTGCGCCGTTTGAAGGGCGAGAGAGGTCACGCCCGCGCCGCCAACCGCGCCCATAAAGGCAAAGACACTCGCGCCGTCCGGCTTATGGCTTGGCTCTTGCGGTATTGCAGGAATTTCTAAATCGCTCATGACCCTGTCCTTAAATCTTCGGCAAGCATGGTGACTTCGACAGTCGGCATCTGCTTGAGTTTATTCGGCACAAGGGCGTCTAACAGAATTAGGTTAAAATGCATTCCGGTCACGCGAACCGTCACAACGGGCGATAAAGTAGCTGGGTTTCCGGCAATGCCGAGGCCTGTGCCTTGATATTCAACTGTCACATGGCGCGGACGAATATCTTGCTGAACATCACAAATGCCCATGCGCAATTTTGTTGTCGAGGCGCAGGCATTGTCACCGTCCGGGCCATAGAGAATGGTCGACATCGCCGCAGGGTTATATGTTCCGCCCGTGCAGCTTGCGCTCTCACCGGAGCAGACCCGTAAATAAGCTGGCATAGCGTCGCCGGCATTTACAGAATTACCAAGTCCTGTCATGCTGTTCATATCAGCCGCAACCGGGTCATGGGTAATCGCGATGCGCGCGCCAATATGCGCGGCTTGGCGCACTTCATGATACTGAAAAAACCCAACAGCCAATTCGACCATGCCGACCGTAGCCACAATCATTACCGTTGCGAGCAGGCTAAATTCTGCCGCGCTCGCGCCGCTTTGATCCGCTTGGAATCTTTGAAAAAACCCGCGCATTATGTACTGCCTAAAATGCGTTCTTCATAACGCGATCGGATCGTTATGCCGCCGGGGCTAATCAGAGTGACAATCCCAAAACCCGTATAATTGGCCTGTGAGGAGATGATAACCGTGCGTATATTGCCCGCCCCGCGATAAGCGCCATTATTATTTGGCTGGCTGCGATAGCGGATTGCAACATCGGAAATCTGCCATCCCTTGACCCGCGTATCGCGCCCCGTTGTTGATCCCGTCACCGCCAGATTTCGCGCGGGCGCTTCTAAGGCCTCAGGGGTGGAAGACCGGGCAAGAAAATTACCCGCCGCGACAAGGCCGCTATTCATGCGGTGTTTTTGCAGCAGCAGGTTTCCATAATCGGCTGCGCCAAATCCAAGCAAAAGCAGAACAGGCAAGATGATCGCAGCTTCTACCGCCATCGCCCCGCCCGTATCGCGCCATATGGATTTGACCTGTTTCATCTAACGCGCTAACGCAATCTGGTCACGGCTTTGGACATCCGTGCCCTCAAGCAGGCCGATAAATTCGACATACATTTCTGTTTGCGCGTCAACACCAACAGGTTCCGTAAGGAAGAACTTGCCGAAAGCGGCCACAGAAACGGGGCTTCGGTTATTACTCTTCATGCTCTCAATATCATTTTGTTCGCCGCAATTAATAATCGCAGCCGTCAAAACGCGGCGGTCAATGTCCCCTTCATATCCGCCTGTACTGTGGCATTGCGGAACGCCTTCTTCGATAGAGTTCACATTATTCTGCCCATATGTCAGTGCGCCGGGAACACAGTCAAATTCAATTTCCCAGCGATACATTTCATAGCGACTGGGCGGTGTATTCGGGGTGACCGTCCCGCTCACATAATTGAATTGATAGGTTGTCCCGTAAATATTCATTTGGCGCGCCCAATTATGGTTCACGCGGACATACTCAACAAAGTCCCAATTCCCTTGGCCGAGAAAATCGCCGTTAATTGTGGCCGTTGCATTCGCATTTGCTGAATTGTAATGGCTTACAGTATCACCCTGTCCGTCTCTCGGCATAGGAAAAGCATGGCTTGTTTCAATTGAAGCGCACGCATTTGCGGTCTTCTTTTTCTTGCCATTCCGAATATTGGCAACAGCGTGGCCTTTCACAACATTCTGCGCGGGTGCGAAGCGTGGATTATCAAGATATTCTGATTTTTTGAATTTACCTTTGAACATATCAAAACGGGTATTTATGGCGTCATCAATTCCGCCGATTTTACCTTGGCGAATGCGTACGCCCGCTGATGTGAAATAAGTGTCAGGAATATCAATGGCGAAGATATCTTTGAACTCATTAGCCGATGTGCGCCCTTGCTGTGAGAACGGGTCAAGATAGCCCCATGTGCCCGGCACAAATTTTCCATTCCCGCCGCCTGGGTTAATTAAGCGGATTTGGCGGCGGCGTTCATTTGGATCATCAGCGGCTTCGAAAATTGTGACATTCGACCCTTCATAAGGATTACACACAAACATGGGCTGTCCGCCGCGCGTACCAAAGGAAAAACCTGCTGTTGATGTATTTTGCAAAGACACATTCGCCAGACCCTTGGAGAGTTTGGGCGGGAACAGGGTTTTCACATTTCGCGGGGTAAGGGTCACCTCAACATAGCGCGCAGCATGGGGATCTGTTGTTTCCAGATTTGCGCTGGCGGTCTCATAACTCTTGGCGGGTTTTTCTGTGAGGAAGCGCACAGACTGCACTGTAACAGCGCCGGAATTATCCGAGAATGTTTCGCCATTTGAAACGAGTGTATTCATGGCCCGATGAGCGCGCACCATCGAATCCGATTTTCCATCCAGCTCCGCGGCCGCGGCGCGCGCAACTGAATCGGCGGCGCTTTGCATTTGCTGATCTAGATTATATACGCGCGACACATCCACGGCGAGCGCGCCGCCGGACACCATGACTGGCGCGCCGAGCGCGGCCCACACCATAACCCCGCCGCTTACATCGCGGCCAAAGCGTTTTGCGAAATTTTCCAATTTCAGTTTTCTCATTCTAAGCTCCTCAAGCCCCCCGGCCGTGAAGTTTAATTATTGTGTGGCTTCATTGACCGGCGGCGTGACTTCGCCTTTGCGGTAACGTTCGCGCGCCGCGCGGCGCAGATCCGCATTTTGCGGAATGAAAGTATTTTGTTTTTGCGTCTCTGTTGGCGCAACAAATTGCGTTTCTTTATTATGCGCCGTGGCCTGACCCAACGCGCCAGACAACGCCGGTTGTGAGGACGCGCACGCCGTCAGCGGCACAAGAGCTGCGAGAATTATCAATGTCTTTTTCATCACTATTTTCCTATTGTAGCGCGTAGCCATAATCACCGGACAAACCTGTCTTGGCCGATGTTGGACCTTCGATTTTACCGAGTAAAAATTGTGACGCTTCGGACGGCGTCGACAAATTATCCAGCGGCGTCGCCAGGTCATTTATATCACTGGCAGGCTGCACGAGGCGCGGCGTAATAATAATCACGAGCTCTGTTTCATTTTTCTTATACCGCGTGGACCGAAATAGACTTCCGATCACAGGAATGTCGCCCAGCCATGGCACTTGGGCCTTGGTATCGCTGCGGGTATTTTGCAGGAGCCCGGCAATCGCAAAGCTTTGGTCATTACGCAGCTCTACCGTTGTGTTGGCGCGGCGCACGGTCAGCGCGGGAACCTGCGTGTTTCCAACTTGAACGCTTTGGGTAAAATCAAGCTGGCTGACTTCGGGCATGACTTTAAGATTGATAATTCCGTCATCCAGAACCGTTGGCGTAAAGCCTAGGCTGACACCGAATTGACGGAATTGAACGGAGACTTGCCCGTCATTTCCCGATACGGGATATGGAAATTCACCGCCCGCCAAAAAGCTGGCTGTCTCGCCGCTCATCGCGACAAGATTCGGTTCAGCCAATGTGCGAATGACGCCTTTTTCCTCTAATGCATCAATGGACACATCAATCAGCGTCGCGCCGGACGTACCCGTCAGAGCGAGCATACCCGCGCCGACGGCTGTGCCCAAAATTGATTCATTGGTTCTGACGCTTGCATCAGGGTTTTGCACCAATAACCCAATGCCTAAATCTTTGATCACGTCGCGGCTGGCCTCGACAATGCGCACTTCGAGCATGACTTGGTGACTATCTTTGACGAGCAATCCATTTGTCACATTATCCGGCGCAAAGCGCTGCGCGACGAGATAGGCGCGCTCGGAAACGGAAGGGGTAGACACTTTGCCCGACAGATAAACGCCGCCCGCCATGCCGCGCACTTCGATGCGCTCTCCGGGGAAGGTCTCATAGAGCCCTTTTTTAAGCGCAGCGAGATCAAAGCCGACTTCGACGTCAACAATATCAATCAAACGTTTTTGCTTGTCGTAAAGCATGATGTTTGTACGGCCGCTGGTTTTACCGACCAAATGAAAGGAGCGATCCGTCAGGACGACCACATCGGCCACGTCGCTATCGGTGACCATGATATCGGTAAAGGCATCATCCGTGCGCATTACGACAGGCTTGCCTTTGGTGAGCATGGCTTCGGTGCGTACGCCGTCCGGCGCGGCTTCGACCCAGCTTTTCGCGCTGGCTTGCCCTGCCATTGCACATGCGCCCATGACGCAAACAGAGGTCAGTAAGTGACGAAATTTCATGATTAACCTTCTTCCGAGGAGCTAGGCGTTACAGGCGCGCCGACAAGATCAAGTGTATCCGGCATAGCGGGCGCGGCGGATTGAGGAGATGTTTTCGTATCGCGCAAAACCGCGACTTCGCTTTTCTGGCCGCTACGGATGATTGTGACCCTGGCGACTTGATCCGTTTCAACTTCTGGCTTTTTCGGCTTCGGCGCGGCGGGTTTCGCGCGGCGATAGCGATTGACTTTTGGCGCGGTTCCGGCGGATTTTAATTTGCTCTCGGTCATCACAATATCAGGCGTCACATCCAGAGACGCCGATTTGCGCAGCGTCAGAGACAGCGCGCCCAAATCAGATGCCAGTCGCAATTTTTGAGCCTGTTCGGGCGTGACTTCGAAGGTCACCGTATTCACGATTTCGACCTGAGAACTGCCTTGATTCGCATTTTGGTCTGTACCCAAAACGCGTATGTTTTGAAGTAAGGTTTCAGTTTGAAATTTTGAGTCCTGCTGGCCGGTCGCCATGTCGCGGGTCAGCAAAATATCAACATGATCACCGGGCAGTATGAAACCGCTGACGCCCGCCACTTCATTGACGCGAATAGATACGGCGCGCATGCCGTCACTTAAGACTGCAGATAAAGCGCGGCGTCCGCCCGGACCAGTCACTTTATAGGCCAGCACAGGTTCATTCATGCCCATAAAGGAGAGCACCGCAACGGGCTTTCCGTCTTCGCCAAATAGCGCGTCGTAATTTGAGAAACTTCCCGCCGGAACAAGGTCTTCGGGCATATCAACCATGCGCAAGCTTTGCGGGGCAAGTGTATCACCAAAATTTAAATCGACATCAGCAACCAGAATTTTTGCGGTTGCCGTTTTGGGCGGCGTAGACATCGCGGCCTTCAGGCTAGGCCCTGAATCCAATTCACTCTTGATCGCGCCGTTAATCCAGCCGCGCGCCAAAATGATAGATAATACGCCAAAGGCAACAGACGCGCCAAGTGTAACGATTGTATTTTTACGCATGATGCCCTCTTACCCGGGAGGTTATTATATACCCCACGCCTTCTTCCTGAGCCTTGTATGAATGAGACGATAAATCGGCGTTAGGAATTGAGGATAATAAAGGCTTAATTTGAAGCGCCGCAAAGCGCTATGCCCCCACTTTTCGGCAAGTCGTCATTTGGGGGGAAGTCTGGCCAATGAAATGCCCGTCAATGTGAATGGCATGTGAGCCCAGAGTGAACGCAAGATAACGCGGGCGAGACAGCCGCGATTCAGACCTTGTTAAAGCAAATCCTATAGTCTGAAGGTAAGATAGATCATGGAAGGATATGACATGTTAAATAAATTTTCCGGTATCGCGCTCTCGCTCGCTATGGCCGCTCTGTGCGCCGCTGCGCCGGCAAGCGCCCTGACGGCCAAGCAAAGCGTCCTCAAAGAAGTCACGAAAACTGACGAAAACGGACAGATTGTGACAACGCGCATTGCTGCCGACGAAGTTCTGCCCGGTCAAACGGTTGTCTATGTTTTGGCTTATACCAATGACAAAGCCGCGCCCGCAGACGGTATCGTCTTAACGATGCCTGTCCCCGGCGAACTCGATTATGTCGAAGGCTCTGCCGATGTTCCTGAAACGCAGCTGACATTCTCGGCTGATGGCGGATCAACATTTGCGCAGCGCGACGCCGTATTGACGCGCAACGACGAAGGCAAATTCGTGACAGCCAAAGCCGAAGATATTACCCATGTCCGTTGGAAGGTGCTCACCCCCGTCGCGCCCGGAAAATCCGGTGAATTGGCTTATAAAGCCGTGTTGAAATAAATATCTATATATTATGATTTCAAAGCCCGGCTGTTTCAGTCGGGCTTTTTATTTGCGCGAACGGAGCTTATCCCTATAGCTAATGAAAGGGAGACAGAGTTGTGCAGCGCGAACCGTTTTTGACATCTGTTTGGATTATAATCTGCAGCGCGGTCTTGATGTCACTCGCCATGGCTTTTTTTATTTACCAGGAAACATTTCTGAATAGCTATACAGGTCCTCAATCTCTGGTGACGTCAAAGTTTTGGGGTGAAATGTTACCCGAAATTTTGACCTTTTTCATGCCCCCCGTACTCGTCGTGCTTTCGGGATTTTTCCATTTACGCAAAGGAACGAACCGTCTCTCCGCCATTATAATTCTAGCCGCGGCTCTTTTGTTTGGGGGGTTGTGCATTTATGTCGTCGTGCATATTTTTCCAGACCTCCAAGGTCTATATATGACCGTCACTGAAGGACATGGCAGGCTTTCTGAATTTATGCTAATATGCGGCATTATAATCGCGTTGCACGCCTTGTCATTTTTGGGTCTTTGGACGGGCGTTTCGATGCTGCGCTACAATCCCAATAAGGTGATAAAACCCGAACTGTTCGAGTAGGCTTTTAATTTGCGCGTAGCCTATACTCTGCATAAGCTATCCTATGCATCCTCATCTTACATTTGATCTGCTCGCTTGGGCGCTCGCCTTCATCGCGGGACTGCTCGCCGCGAAGCTCCGCAAATCTAATCCTGACCATCCCGCTATGAGTTTGCCGCCCGCCTATTATGCGGCCGTGCTCGCAAGCGCGGTGATTGGAGCTTATGGCTTTGGGTCACTTAACCTTATCCTATCAGGGCACACCGAAGGCGTAGGCCGGTCCATCGTCGGCGCGCTGGCGGGCGGAATTATAGGCGCGGAGATTTATAAAAAAATCGCAGGACTGCGCGGAAGCACGGGACTGGCATTTGTGGCCGCCTTTAGCGCCGGCGTCGCGATTGGACGTATCGGATGTTACCTCTCGGGGCTGGAGGATTTCACTTATGGAATGCCGTCCGCTTTGCCATGGGCCGTAGATTTTGGCGACGGCACGCCCCGCCATCCCGTGCAGCTTTATGAGGCGATTATGATGGGGCTCTTTGCCGCTGCCTTTTTTATCGGACTTTGGCAAAATTTGACGTGGGCGACGCGCTATGGGTTTTACATTATGGTCTTTGTTTACGCGGCGCAGCGTTTCCTCTGGGAGTTTCTCAAGCCTTATGATGGCCTCATTGGGCCGCTAAATTTATTTCACTTTGTGACGGCGGCGCTTTGCGTCTACGCTGTGATGATGATCCGAACCGTTAAGAGGCATTATGGGCACGACTGATGATATTCGCAAAGCTGCGCCCTATGTCTTTTACGGCGAGACGACCAGCCTATGCGAGACATGCCTGACGCCTGTTCCGGCCAAAATTATGATCGAAGGCGATGATGTGTTCTATCGCAAACGCTGCCGCGAGCATGGCGTCCAGAAAAGCCTCGTCTCGACGGATGCAGAATATTACAAACGCACCAAAGATTATTTAAAACCCGGCGACCGCCCGCTGACGGTGCAAACGAAAACCGATTATGGTTGCCCGCTCGATTGCGGGCTGTGCGCGGATCATGAGCAGCATAGCTGCCTGGCGCTCATTGAAATCAACCAAGCCTGTAATTTGAACTGTCCCGTCTGTTTTGCGGAGAGCGGAACCAGCGTGACAGGGCAGCGCACACTGGCGCAGATCGAAGGGATGCTCGACACCTTAGTGCTCAGCGAGGGCGAGCCGGATCTCTTGCAGATTAGCGGCGGTGAACCGACCATCCATCCGCAATTTTGGGACATACTCGACGCGGCCAAAGCGCGGCCCATTCGCCATTTGATGATCAACACCAATGGCGTGACGCTGGCCAATGATCCGAAATTTGCGCAGCGCCTGGCGGGCTATATGCCCGGCTTTGAAGTCTATCTGCAATTTGATAGTTTGCGCAAAGACGCGCTGATGAATTTGCGCGGAGCCGATTTGCGCCGCATCCGCGACAAGGCTTTAGAGAATCTAGAAGCGAATAATATCTCC
>CALKXN010000115.1 GCA_938003555.1 uncultured Robiginitomaculum sp.
TAAACGCTATGATGAAAAAAGAGATATGTTTTTAGAGTCGCAAGGCTATACGGTTTTGCGTTTCTCAAACGATAGCGTTTATGATTGCTCAGATCGTGTCATCGATATTCTTTGTGATGCCGCTGGCATCGACCCCCACCCTCAATCCCTCCCCACAGGGGGGAGGGAGGCGAAAGATTTGATTTCGCCTCTTAAAACTCAAATTATAGAAGGCCAACATGGCTGAATTTCTCCTCGAAATACGATCCGAAGAAATCCCGGCGCGGATGCAAAAGCGTGCAGGTAGCGATCTTGAAAAAATGGTCACGGACGGTTTGAAAAAAGCTGGACTCACCGTGGATAATGCGCGCTCATTTTATGGGCCGCGCCGCCTCACTTATGTGGCCGATATTCCGGCGCGCAGTCCGGATGTATCTGAAGAACGCAAGGGCCCGCGTGTGGGCTCACCGGAGCAGGCGCTCGCCGGATTTATGCGCGGGGCGGGACTGTCTGATATATCCGAGGCGGAAATTCGTAACGACCCGAAAAAGGGTGAGTTTTATGTCGCTGTCGTGAAGTCTGAGGGTCGCAATAGCTCTGACATCATCGCCGCGCTAATCCCCGAAATTATGGGGAAATTCCCGTGGCCGAAACAGATGAAGAGCGGCAGTTCGTCCTTTCGTTGGGTGCGGCCTTTATCGTCGATCATTGCGCTATTGGATGGCCATATCGTGCCGTTCACCGTGGGCGGCATAGAGGCGGGCAATGTGACCGAGGGGCATCGTCGTATGGCCAAAGGCCCGTTCACGATTGAGACTTTTAAAAACTATGAAGCGGCTTTGCAAAAAGGCTGTGTCGTGCTCGACGCCGAGGATCGCAAAGCGGCGATCATGGACGGCGCGGTGAAAGCTTGCGCGGCCAAAGGATTGGAACTGGTCGAGGACGCCGGACTTCTGGACGAAGTCGCGGGTCTGGCGGAATATCCAATTGTAATTTTAGGCGATATGGACCCAAGCTTTTTAGAGCTTCCGGGTGAGGTCATTCGCTTGTCGATGCGCACGCATCAGAAATACTTTGCGGTACGTGATCCAAAAAGTGGAAAGCTCGCGCCGAATTTTGTGGTTGTCGCCAACCAAAAAGCGCCTGATGGCGGCAAAGCGATTGCAGCGGGCAATAGCCGCGTCCTGTCCGCGCGCCTTGCTGATGCGCAATTCTTTCAGAGCGAAGATGCCAAGAAACAACTAATCGACTATTACGATAAATTAGACACGGTTGTGTTTCATAAAAAGCTGGGCTCAATCCGTGATAAAGCCGAGCGTGTTGCTGCGCTGGCGCGCGAACTTGCGCCAATCGTCGGCGCAGATGCCGACGCCGCAGAGCAGGCGGCAAAGCTGGCCAAATGTGATTTAGTCACAAATATGGTGATTGAGTTTACATCGCTACAAGGGCAAATTGGGCGGTTGATGTATGAGCGGGAGAATTCCCAAATTAGTCCTCATCCTGAGGCTGACCGTCAGGTCAGGGACTCGAAGGGCGAGGGCGGGCACACTAACGCCGTCCTTCGAGACGCAGCCAAGGCTGCTCCTCAGGATGAGGTTCAGTTTAGTGACGCGGCTAAGGGCTCCATCGCCTCCGCCATCG
The DNA here is from genome assembly GCA_938003555.1 of uncultured Robiginitomaculum sp. Lineage (GTDB taxonomy): Bacteria > Pseudomonadota > Alphaproteobacteria > Caulobacterales > Maricaulaceae > Robiginitomaculum. The sequence goes on from CALKXN010000115.1 coordinate 1,621, forward strand.
AAGACCACTACAAACCTCAAGGGCCAAGCGACGCTGTGCCCACCGAGCCTGTGGCGATTGCCGTAGCGCTGGCCGATAAGCTCGACACGCTTGTGGGCTTTTGGGCGATTGATGAAAAGCCGACAGGGTCGAAGGATCCATTTGCATTGCGCCGTGCGGCGCTTGGCGTTGTGCGGATTATTTTGGAGAATGGTACCCGTTTGAACGTCTTTTCAATCGTTTTTGCGAAAGTGTTTCCAGCCATTATTGCGCGAATTGTTGCTACGGATAGTTTAGACAGAGCAAATTCGATTAGGGTCGCCTATGAGGCAAACGCGATAACTCGCGGAGCGCTAGATACAATTATTAGAGAAGAGAAAAGCTATGTTGCCGCCATTCAAAAAGCTACTAAGTCTCAAGAAGGCGTGAGCGGTGTTGCAAAATTATCGAATAACCTCCTGGCCTTCATTCTAGATCGTCTCAAAGGCACCCTCCGCGACCAAGGTATGCACCATGACGTTATCGACGCGGTCTATGCGGGTGCAGGCGATGACCTGCTCGACATCTCCAACCGCGTCCTCGCGCTACAGTCCTTTATTGATACAGATGACGGCGCAAACCTGCTGGCTGGATATAAGCGCGCGGCGAATATTTTGCGGGCTGAGGATAAAAAAGACGCTCTTCCGGATATGACTGTGCCCGTCGATTCGGCCAAATCATCACATGATTCCGAGCGCGCCTTAATTGGTATGCTGGAATCGGTCAGACCAAAAATTTCGAGCGCTTTGGAGGCAGAGTCATATAGCGATGCCATGACAGCGCTATCATCGCTTCGTATACCAATTGACGCCTTTTTCGATGATGTGATGGTGAACGATGATGATGCAGATATTCGCGCAAATCGTCTTAGACTTCTTGGCATGATACGTGATACGGCCCGCGATATAGCGGACTTTGACGCATTGGACGGTTAGGCTTTTAATTCAAATCGCCGCCGTTCATTGTCGTCTAAACGGAGTGTATTATGACCAAATGGGTTTACAATTTCGGCGGCGGTAGCGCCGAAGGTAAAACGGGGCTTAAAAATCTTCTGGGCGGGAAGGGCGCGAATTTGGCCGAAATGGCCAATTTGGGCCTGCCGGTGCCCCCGGGATTTACGCTTACCACAGAAGTCTGCACAGCCTTTTACGATAATGATAAAAGCTATCCAACCGAGCTAACCGACCAAGTCGAGGCCTCGCTGAAAGCGCTTGAGACGCAGGCTGGTAAAGGCTTTGGCGAGAAATCCAACCCGCTTCTTGTTAGCGTTCGCTCTGGCGCGCGCGCGTCCATGCCGGGCATGATGGATACGGTTTTGAATTTGGGCCTAAATGACGAGACCGCAGAGGGGCTTGCGGCTCTATCCGGGGATCGCCGTTTTGCGCTTGATAGCTATCGCCGTTTTATCACCATGTATTCCAATGTCGTGCTGGGTATGCATCACCACACATTCGAAGACATCCTAGAAAATTACAAAGACGATCACGGCTATATGCTCGATACAGAGTTAACCGCCGAGGATTGGGCCGCGCTGATTGTGGATTATAAGCTGGCCGTGAAAAACAAGCTAGGCCGCGATTTTCCGCAAGACCCCAAAGAGCAGCTTTGGGGCGCGATTGACGCTGTCTTTGGCAGTTGGATGAATGACCGCGCGATCGTCTATCGCCGTCTCCAAGACATCCCCGCAAGTTGGGGGACGGCCGTGACCGTGCAAGCCATGGTGTTTGGCAATATGGGCGAGACATCGGCTACCGGCGTGGCCTTTACCCGCGATCCGTCAACGGGCGCAAATAGCTATTACGGCGAGTTTCTGATTAACGCCCAAGGCGAAGATGTTGTGGCGGGCATTCGCACACCGCAAACGCTAACTAAAGTGGCGCGCGAAGAGATGGGCGATATAGAGCCGTCCATGGAAGAAGCACTACCCGAAGTTTACGGGCAGCTTGCCGCTGTCTTTGATAAACTTGAAAGTCATTACCGCGACATGCAGGACATTGAATTTACTGTGGAGCGCGGCAAATTATGGATGCTGCAAACCCGAACGGGCAAACGCACGGCGCGCGCCGCGCTTAAAATCGCGGTTGATATGGCGCAGAACGGCATGATTACACAAGACGAAGCCATTATGCGGGTTGAGCCAAGCTCGCTTGATCAATTGCTCCATCCCACGCTCGACCCTGACGCGCCGCGCGATATTATCGCCACCGGCCTTCCGGCGTCACCAGGCGCGGCCATTGGCACCGTTGTGTTCTCGTCTGATGAGGCAGAAGTGCTGGCTAAGGGCGGGCAAAAAGTGATTTTGGTGCGCGTCGAAACATCGCCCGAGGATATTCACGGCATGCACGCTGCCGAGGCGATTGTAACGGCGCGCGGAGGCATGACCTCTCACGCCGCGGTTGTTGCGCGCGGCATGGGCACGCCATGCGTTTCCGGCGCGGGGCAAATCCGCATTGACTATGACGCGCAGGAGTTCACCGTCATGGGCCGCACCGTCAAAGCCGGCGAAACAATCACTGTCGACGGCGCATCTGGCCAAGTTTTGGCAGGCGAAGCGAAAATGATACAGCCCGAAATGAGCGGTGATTTTGCCACGTTAATGGCGTGGGCCGATGCCAAGCGCACATTGCGCGTTCGCACTAATGCTGAAACGCCGCTGGATGTTCAAACGGCCAAAGATTTCGGCGCAGAAGGCATTGGCCTGTGCCGCACGGAACATATGTTCTTTGAGGCGTCGCGTCTGGGCTATTTTCGCGAAATGATTTTGGCCGAAGATGAGCCGGGCCGCCGCGCCGCGCTGGATAAAATTCTGCCTGTGCAGCGCGATGACTTTGCCGCGATTTTCCGCATTATGGGTGATTTGCCCTGTACAATTCGCCTGCTTGATCCGCCGCTGCATGAATTTCTGCCCCACGGCGAAGATGATGTGAAAGCGGTCGCTGAGGCGACGGGCTTGCCTGTGGGTGACCTCATGGCGCGGGCGCGCGAATTGGATGAGACCAATCCGATGCTCGGCCATCGCGGCTGCCGCCTCGGGATTAGCTATCCGGAAATTTATGAGATGCAAGCGCGCGCGATTTTAGAGGCGCAAGTTTTGGTCGGTAAAGAAACAGGCAAAATGCCAATTGCCGAGATTATGATTCCGCTCGTAAGCGTCGCCAAAGAGCTTGAAATTCTAGCTGAGAAGATTGCTGCCGTGGCCAATGAGGTCGAAGGCGACCCGAAATATGTCATCGGCACAATGATTGAGCTGCCGCGCGCAGCCCTTCGCGCAGGCGATATTGCGAAGACCGCGGAGTTCTTTAGCTTCGGGACAAATGACCTGACGCAAACGACATTTGGCCTCTCGCGTGATGATGCCGGGCGATTCTTGCCTGATTATGTCGCGCAAGGCATTTTGGACAAAGATCCCTTTGTGACGCTGGATCAAAACGGCGTTGGGGATCTAATCGAAATTGCTGAGCAGCGTGGCCGCGCGACTCGCAAAGGCATGAAAATGGGCATTTGCGGCGAACATGGCGGCGACCCGGCTTCGATTCGCTTCTGTCATAATGCGGGCCTGAACTACGTCTCTTGTAGCCCTTATCGCGTGCCCATTGCCCGACTTGCGGCCGCGCAGGCCGCTATTTCCAAGAATTAGGGTGTCGTTTCTAACATGCGGTTTTAAATCGTATCAGATGTTACGAATAACGAAGTTTTAACCATAACCCGCTTTAGGGGACGCGGCCCATAAATATAGGCCGTGTGACCTGTGTTACGAATAGAACAGGGGCGTTCTGCAAGTTTGCGACTGTTGTTAAGTTTAAATTAGGACTTGATTGGCGCGATTTTAGCATTATGTCCCGCAAGACTGAATTTTTTGGCTCATTTGAGCTAAGGAGATATGTATGACGAAGCGCATTTTACGCTACGCTGGAACAGGATTAGCCTGCGCCGCCGCATTTGGCGCCGTGCTTGCTTTGCCTGTCATAAGCAATGCAGCGTCCACACATGTCCTTCCCGCGCAGGTGCAAGCCTTTGACGCGTTCGAAGCCTCCCCTTCTATTCCTGACCATGCCGGGGCGAAACTCGCGGCGCTTCATTTGGAAACCAGCGCAGCGCAGCGTGATGCTCTCGCGCTTTCCGGCCTTCCAACGCTTCGCTACAGCACGATTAAAAATGCTGAGCTGGCCCGTAATGAACGCATGTGCATGGCAAGTGCGATTTATTACGAGTCACGCAGTGATCCATTGTCCGGCCAAAAAGCCGTGGCCGAAGTCGTTTTAAACCGCGTGGCCTCAAAACATTTTCCTGATTCTGTCTGCGGCGTCGTCTATCAAGGCTCAGAGCGCAGCACAGGTTGTCAGTTCTCATTTACCTGTGACGGATCACTCGAAACGCCCGTCAAGGGCAAAGCGTGGAGCCGCTCTATGCGCCTCGCCGATTATGCTCTGTCCGGCGCGCATAAGTCGATGACTGCGAAATCGACGCATTACCATACCACGCAGGTCAATCCTGTTTGGTCTGCGACACTGACGCCGACCCGTCATATTGGCTCGCATCAATTTTACCGCTTTAAAACGCGCCGTGAACGTGATCGCGATATCTCTGTCGCGCCTTAGGCCAGCTGCACACTCCCCTTCTATTATTACAAAACGGCCTCCATTGCGGGCTAGTCACAGCTTCTCTCGCCCTTATAAAGGGGCAGGGAGAGCGTTATGAAATTTGTGAAACGGGGGCTTGGTCTGTTCGTGACATGTATTGTCGGACTGGCGATCTATAGTTTTGATACGCTCACCAATCCATCCGCCAAAGTGCTCTCTAAAGAGGCCGCAAATTACAACGCGGAAATTATCCGCGATGAATGGGGCGTGCCGCATATTATCGGTCCACGCGATGTCGATACGTCATTCGGTTTAGGTTTTGCCCATGCCGAAGATGATTTTGAAACCATCCAAGTCTCTGTCGCCGCCGCGCGCGGAGATATGTCGCGTTACGTCGGCATGGACGGCGC
>CALKXN010000116.1 GCA_938003555.1 uncultured Robiginitomaculum sp.
CCTCACCGCCCGGTAATTCAAAAATATTACCTTGAGCAATAATATCGATAAGGGTTTGAGTGTACCGCGTATCAAATTCACGCACGCCAAAGAGGTAATCTCTCTCGGCTTGCGTCGCAAAATCACCGCCTGATGGCGACGAGAACAATGATGGCGCAAAGAAATTCACAGGAACGCAACCGTCGGACACTTCGGCGCTTACATTTATGCCCGTTGCATCACATGGCCCATTCAACAAGTTCAAAGCACCAGTATCTTCATCTGTAGGATCATTTGGGTTAATCCCCAAAGCAAAATTAAGGTTCTGCTCCAAAAGACCAGGGCGCTTAGACAGGCCTTTCGAGAATGTATGATTCACAGATGCATCAAATTCCCAACCATTTAGCGAACCAAAATTCAAGCCAGGAAGATCCCCGCGCGTGCCGCCAACAATTCTTGTTTGAGCGATTTCAACATCATATTCACTACGATCACCAACGATACCGACGCGAGACTGAACGTTGAAGAGCTGCCCTTCTGGTCGCCTATCCAGACCGAAAAACTGAGGGGTACATAAATCATCAGGTAAATTAAAACAGTTTTCCGTACCAAACGGATTTTGATTGGAATTTAAGTAGCTCAAAAACGCTGTTTGATAATTTGGAGTACGCAAAAGCTCATTATAAGCTTGGTTACAATCCGCGCCGCCCGCATTAAAGTTACAAGGGTTAAACGGATTGTTAGCTGGAACAATTGGAGCTGTTGGGAATTGCTGTGAACGATTTTTGACATTTACGCTTGAGCTAAACACCTCAAAATACGGCGTTATGTTCATTTCGCCTTCGAATGTGTACTCACCATTCAGGAAGAGAGACGATTGCTTCTGCTCTGCATTTAGTTGAGCAAAATCAACTTGGTTCGCATTTGTCGTAAAGTCGACGAAGTTCACATCGCGAATTCCGTCACCATTTGCATCCACTGAAGTTCCGAATAGTGTGGATTCTGAGAACGGGCCAAAGGCATTTCCTATTTCAGGTTGATAATAAACAACACCAAATGTGCTTGACAAACCGTTCGTTGCCGGATCACGCAGCAAAATGCTTTGAGACAGGCCTGAAACAACGCAATCAGTTTGGCTAATGCCAAGGCCAGCAGCAGCCGCTTCTACATTGTAGGTTTGGTCTAACGTACGAATTTCTCCGGATTCTGTGACCTCTCTTCGAGTTTGACACCCTGGGAAAAATTCACGTTGACCAGATGTGTAGGGGTCTGTGTAACGATACTCTACCGCGCCGCCAATAAAACCTCTATCGCCGTTCACGCCATAACGTGCGCCGAGCGTATAATCAGAGCCGGCTGAGTTGCCTTCAGGACGATCACCTGAAATATCTATCTCTAGTCCATCATAATCATTTCGAAGAATAACGTTTGCAACACCTGCAACAGCGTCAGAACCATAAACAGCAGACGCACCATCGAGAACGAGTTCGTTTCTATCGATCATAGTTTGCGGCAGTAGGTTCAGTGACGGATTTTGAGGGGCACCCTCAACACCAGCCGGCGCAACGCGGCGTCCGTTCAACAGCACGAGTGTACGACTTGCGCCCAAACCGCGAAGGTTAATTGTTTCAGATCCCGGCCCATTACCCAAAACAAAGCCGTTAAATGTTGAATCAATTTGTTGGCCTGCAGAGATCGGGTTGCTTTGTAGGATTTCTACAGGGCTAAACAAACCCTCTTGATTAGACTCATCCGTCGTTATCACTTGGACGGGAGCAATTGATGTAAATGTACTCTTCTTGAGGCGCGACCCCGTAACAACAACTTCATCACCTTCTTCATCGTCAAGAACCTCATCAACTGTTTCAACAGCAATTGGTTCATCATCAGCAGTTTGTGCATATGCAGGGGCAGCAACACTCATTGCTGCAAAGCCAGCCAGAACGCTTGTTCCAAGCAACAACTTTTTTAGGTCTAATTGGGTCATAAATCTCTCTTTATTATACGCCGTAGGAGTAAGTAATACAGTCGCAAGACTGTCACATAGTTACAGGCGTTTAATGAGGTCATTAACGATTGGCAAGCTTTCACATAGATTCATTGCGATTTACACCCTATAGTGTCTTTTCAGCAACAGTCATCATTATGCGGGCAGGAAAATGATGCGTGAGCTCTATGAATTTAGGTAAATAGTTCCAAGCCCCCCGCTCGCCAACGTAGAAACACATAATGAATGGCATCAGAGCAAATTTTCTGAGATACAAGCGACCAGACGACCTTAACACTCAAACATAAAGCTATAAATTGTATAAAAAAACAATGGCTTAAATAACAAAGAGTCTGAAGCACGACTTTTACACTAGATATTGATAAACAGATAGTATATGTTGATAAACGATAAATTACTCAAAAGAACTTAATTTGCAGACGCAATTCGAAATGAGAGAGCCGTCATGTTATTTTCCAGTCCCGCAGCACAAACCCTAACGAGCACACTATCGCCGCTCGCGTTCGCATTCGCGTTCTCACTATTCGGCCTAAACACAGCACATGCGGCTGAGAACGTAGAGTCTTATGCAAGCTCGCAGCAAAATAAGGCGACGGGTCACCAAATATTAGCAGCAAATAATTCAGGCATTACTCTACGCTCCGAATTTGCTCAATTCACGCCTCAAGCAAAATCTAAATCGACACGTATTGATTATACAATTTGGGATGAAGCCCTCAAAGACGTTGTCTTGGATCTTGGGCCATCAACGCGCATTCGCGCGCCCAAACCGCAAGCATCAACTGGATCTCGAATGGTTAAAGGGCATAAAACAGCCTATCGCCTGGAAGGCTCTCGCTTTACCTTTGCCTACATTAATGATGAATACCGTGCAGGTTTAACGGAATATCGTAAGGATCTGCAATCTCTGCCATCGCGCCTAGACATCACACGTCTGTCCCGTGACGAACAACTCGCTTACTGGCTTAATCTTCACAATGTATCCGTCATTGAGCAAATCGCATTGAATTATCCGACGCAGCGCCCCTCAACGATCAAAGTGAAGATTGATGGCCGCAAAGACAAGCTTGATGAAGCCAAATTCATTGAGGTAGGCGGTGTAAAGATGTCTCCCAAAGACATTCGCACACAGATCGTCTATCCAAATTGGACAGATGCAAATGTAATTTATGGATTTTACCGTGGTGACATTGGCAGCCCTATGATACCGCGTTACGCTTATGATGCGAGCAATTTGAGTTACACGCTAAATGACAATGGGCACGAATTCGTCAATTCATTGCGTGGCTTTCACCGCACCCTCGGGCACCGGAATGTATCGGCAATTTACAAAGAAGCTGCCCCTTACTACTTCTCAGATTGGGATAACGACCTGACCAAACATCTTTCGAGACATATCAAAGAAGAGTTAGCCAGTGATTTGCAGACTGGCGAACCCTTACGCGTTGACCGTTACGATACCATGGTCGCAGATTTATCAGGTGGTCGAGGCTTCGGAAGTTCAGGAACGTCAATTAGTGGCCAGTTAAACATGTCTGCTGAAGCGGCAAGGCTTCTTGGCGAAGTTCGCCAAAAGCAAGATATCTTGCGCGGCCGAGGCGAAATTGGACAACAGCCCAAAGGCTGGGTCGTTATCGAAGACCTTTACACGGATGATCCTGACTCGCCGTCTGAACCGCAAGATAAAGACGAGTAGTCAGCAGCGTTAACTTGACTTAAAGCGGGCTGCGGCCCCTTTTTTTATGCCCCATACCCCCGAAATTTAGGGACATCCAAGTGAACAATATCGAAGATAAAAAACCCCTTCAAGACACGCTGAACCACTTGGACGACGCTTTTGAGAATGCTGAGACGCGCGACCTTATTACAATCGTCGAAGCTTTTGGTGAACGCGCTTTTGGGCCAATCTTGATTCTGTCAGGATTAATTCTACTCACGCCGCTTGGCGCCATACCGGGCGTGCCCGTTGCGCTTAGCGTCATTGTTATATCCTTTGCCGTTCAGCTTCTGCTGGGCCGCGATACGCCGTGGATGCCTAAAGTCTTAGCCCGCGTAAAAATGCGCCGCAAAGACGTGATTAAAACCAAAGCCAAAACAGCGCCAGCATTAGCCAAGATTGACGGGCTCCTACGGCAACGCTTCATATGGGCCTCAAAGCCCGTATTTGCCAAATTAACAGCCGTCTTGAGTATCATTTTCGCCCTCACGCTCCTGCCGCTGGGCGCTGTTCCATTTGCCGTCATTATACCCGGCTTTATGCTCTGCCTTTTAGGATTAGGCACAGCGGCGCGAGACGGGTTAATCTTATCCATCGCATATTGCATGAGCTTTGCCGCGCTAGGCGGCATAGCTCTGCTCATTTTGAAATAAAATGGCATTTAAGCCGATGAGGACTTTAGCCCTCTTCGCCTTGATCGCTAAAATTACCCGCCCAAAATACCCGGCAATTTAAGCTGCTGCGCCTTTGCGCAATCCACAGCAATCTCATAGCCCGCATCGGCATGGCGCATAACGCCTGTGGCCGGATCATTCCACAAAACGCGCTTGAGGCGGCGATCGGCGTCCGCGCTGCCATCGGCAACGATGACCATTCCGGAATGTTGCGAATATCCCATGCCCACGCCGCCGCCATGATGCAAAGACACCCATGTCGCGCCGGATGCCGTATTTAAAAGCGCATTGAGCAGCGGCCAATCGGAAACCGCATCAGAGCCATCTTTCATCGCTTCGGTTTCGCGGTTTGGCGACGCCACAGAGCCAGAGTCCAGATGATCGCGGCCAATGACAACAGGCGCGCTAAGCTCTCCTGTGCGCACCATTTCATTAAAAGCGAGGCCTAATTTGTGACGCTGCCCCAAACCAACCCAGCAAATCCGCGCAGGCAAGCCTTGGAACGAAATGCGCTCGCGCGCCATATCCAGCCAGTGATGCAAATGCGGGTCATCGGGAATAAGCTCTTTAACTTTGGCATCTGTTTTATAAATATCTTCTGGATCACCGGACAATGCCACCCATCGAAACGGGCCAATACCGCGGCAAAAGAGCGGGCGGATATAGGCAGGCACAAAGCCGGGAAAATCAAAGGCATTCTCCAGACCTTCATCTTTGGCGACTTGGCGAATATTATTCCCATAATCCAGCGTTGGCACGCCTTGGTTCCAAAAGGCGACCATAGCCTCGACTTGGGTTTTCATTGACGCGCGAGCCGCTTCTTCAACCGATTTCGGGTCTTTGGTTTTCGCGTCATTCCACTGCGCCACGCTCCAGCCTTGAGGAAGATAACCATTTAGAGGATCATGAGCAGAGGTTTGATCGGTGACGATGTCGGGCCGAACGCCGCGCTTAATCAGCTCTGGGAAAATATCAGCAGCATTGCCAAGAAGGCCAACGGATTTAACCTCGCCCGCCGCTGTCCATTTTTCGATGAGCGCTAAGGCTTCATCGAGCGACTTGGCTTTGGCGTCGACATATCCCGTGCGCAGGCGAAAATCGATGCGGGTTTCATCACATTCCACGGCAAGGCAACATGCCCCTGCCATGACCGCCGCCAATGGCTGCGCGCCGCCCATGCCGCCTAAGCCGCCCGTCAAAATCCATTTGCCTGTCAGGTCGCCGTTATAATGCTGCCGCCCCGCCTCGACGAAGGTTTCATATGTGCCCTGCACAATGCCCTGCGTGCCAATATAAATCCAAGAGCCCGCCGTCATCTGGCCATACATGGCGAGACCCTTTTTATCGAGTTCATTAAAGTGATCCCAATTGGCCCAGTTCGGAACAAGATTTGAGTTCGCGATTAGAACACGCGGCGCGTCTTTATGGGTTTGAAATACGCCAACAGGCTTGCCCGACTGCACCAGCAAGGTCTCGTCATCCTCTAATTCTTTGAGGCTCGCAACGATCTGGTCATAGGCTTCCCAATTACGCGCAGCGCGGCCTATGCCGCCATAAACAACAAGCTCGTGCGGGTTCTCGGCGACATCAGGATGAAGATTGTTCATTAACATGCGCATAGGCGCTTCGGTGAGCCAAGATTTCGCCGTGATCTCCGTACCTGTAGCAGGGTAAATATCGCGGCTATTTTTGCGTGTGAAGGTCATGTGATGTCACCTTTTAAAATGCGTGTTTCAAGAGTGGTTAGAATTGTTTTTAAGACGGCGCGTAAATTATCCGCGCGGCGCGGCGCGTAAATCCACGGCGCGCGCTCATCCATATAATTGATTTGGGCCAGCTCCATTTGTATGGCGTGCACCCCATCATCAGGGCGTCCGTAATGGCGCGTCGTCCAGCCGCCTTTAAAACGGCCATTTTCAACATAGCTATAGCCCGCAGCTTTCGCGCAACTCTTCGCAACACTATTTTGGATCACTGGCGCGCAGGTCTGTCCATGATTTGTGCCAATATTAAAGTCAGGCAAAGCGCCCTCAAACAAATACGGGACTTGGGAGCGAATAGAGTGGCAATCATATAAGACGGCCAAGCCGTGAATTGATTTTACGCGCGCAATCTGCGCCTTAAGTGCCGCATGATACGGGCTATGATATGTGATACGGCGCTGCTCAATTTCTGCGGCGTTAGGTTCCTGATTTTCGCGGTAAATTGGCGTATTATCGAAATCAATTCGCGGACAAAGCCCTGTTGTATTTTTCCCCGGATATAAACTTACGCCCGACGGATCACGGTTTGGGTCAACAACATAACGGTGAAAATTGGCCCGCACCATCGTCACGCCGTGAAGTAGCCCATCATAAAGCCGATCTATATGCCAGTCCGTATCGGAGAGTTCGCGGCCAACATCATTAAAGCGCGCGAATATATTTTCCGGCACAAATAGTCCCGAATGGGGCATGGCCAAAATGAGAGGGCTGTCGCCGGTTATGACATCAACGGGAGTCATTATTTTGACGCAAGTTTGAAGGTCGATTCTAAACGGGCGGCGGTGATTAAGCTTCCGTCTGAAATCATGTCATGGGCATCATTGATGTCATCGGCCAAATAGCGATCATCCTCTAACCGGCTGACCTGTCCACGCAGATGCGCAATGACGGTTTGAAGCGCCGCGCTTGTTTTGAGCGGCGCTCTAAACTCTACGCCCTGCGCCGCGCATAAAAGCTCTACGCCGAGAATACTGGACAGATTTGTGTTCATTTGCATAAGGCGGCGCGCTGCGTG
>CALKXN010000117.1 GCA_938003555.1 uncultured Robiginitomaculum sp.
GCCCTCCCCTGTCGGGGCATGAGCACCACACTAAGTCCTAAGTCCCAACGCGGGGTCCTAGTCCCAAATCTGATGACGTTGGCCGTAACCCAACAACAGCGCAGATCCAATACCGTCATTCGGCGGGCAAGAGACGTCTTACCTGTCCGTTCCGAATGAACAGTTTGGAATATAGGGGTATGTGGACAGGCGGGGATGTAGTTGTTTGGATTTGGGCTAGAGAGTTGAAAAACTGCGTTTGTTTTCTACGCAATACTGGGATGCATTTCTCTCTATCCCATCATCCCGCCGGAGGGCGGGACCCAGATATGCGCAATCGCAAAACGTAAATAGTCAGTTTTACTGTGGCGGACGTCCCAACCGCAAATGTTTATCAGACGGAAATTGCCGTTTTGGGTCGGATAAATCATCTAGCATCAAACCAACATAAAGATCGCGCCACTCCGGATTGAGGTCTTCAATTCGTCTGATCTTCCAGCTGCGATCCCAATTTTTCATCTGCCTCTCCCGTTTAAAGGCGCTCTCCCGGGTTTCATGCACTTCAAACCAAACGAGATGATGACAGCAATAATCTTTGGCAAAGCCTTCTAAGTCTCCACTCTTATGCTGCTCAACACGCAGAGAAAGCTCCGCGGTCTGGCCGATGTAAATTGTGCCGTTACGTCGGCTCGCCATGATGTAAACGAAGAACATGGGGCATTATAAAAACAGCTAGAGTGGTTTTACAACACCGCACATCTGGGCTGGTGCGCCAGTCCGACCCACCCTTCGGCGGGATGATGGGTGGGAGCGAGTATTTACCGACTCCAACACCTCGCCCTTCGAGTCCCGTGCCGCCAATGAATTGGCTGCCCGCCTCAGCCAGGCCGCCGGAGCGGATGAGGTGTTTTTACCATTGTTGTGTTAATTATAGAGCAAAATAGACCTCATCCTGAGGCGACCCGCAGGGTCGGGACCGCTCCGGCGGCCCGGTCGAAGGACGAGGTCGGGCACGAGGTGAAATGCTGCTAAAATATCATTCTATCAAATTCATCAAGTAAAAGCCGAGCGGCATTATGCTTCTTAGGACTACGCTTTTTAAATAATGCATGAGCCTTGTCTAAGATGGCGTGTAAATTTTTTCTTTTGCTGTCCCACGCATCGCCTACAAATTTCGATGAAGGGTAAGCAATTTCAACGCCTTGATGTAATTGTTCAAAACCCTTGCTCAAGGTCATTTGATCGTCATCCGCAAGGAAGTCTACAATAGGAAATCGATTTGGAGCGTACAAAAGGACATGTGCAATGCGCCCTCTTAAATCGCGTTTATTTTCCATTACAAACATCTGATTTTTCCCTTTGACTACCTACTCCCGCCCGGAACCCATTTCACATCATCGCGCCCGTGGTCATTACACCAGCGCGCAGCCACAAACAGGAAGTCGGAGACGCGGTTTATATATTTCATCGCCAGCGGATTTACATCGTCCTGCCCCATCATCGTAACCAGTTTCCGCTCGGCGCGGCGGGCGACGGTTCGGGCTTGGTGGAGATGGGCGGAGGCGGCGGTTCCGCCGGGCAGGACGAAACTGTTGAGCGGCTCTAGGTCTTCATTAAGTTTGTCCAAATCCGCTTCAACTTTATCGATTTGGCTTTGGATGATGCGCAGCGCATATTCGCTATCGGCCTCGCCTTTAGCGGGGAGCGGTGTGGCAAGGTCTGCGCCGAGGTCGAACAGATCATTTTGGATGCGGGACAGCATCGCGCCCAGCGCCGCATCATCGACGTGCAGGCGCGCGAGGCCGATCACGCTATTGGTCTCGTCCACATCCCCGTAAGCGGCGACGCGGGCGCTGTCTTTAGAGACGCGCGAGCCATCGACGAGGCCCGTTGTGCCGTCATCCCCAGTACGCGTGTATATTTTGTTAAGCTTAACCACTGACGCTAAACGCCCTTTGACTTAAGCCAGACACAGATCATCATGATCACAATGGCGCCGCCTTGAGCATAGATACGCCGCCACATCCATGTGTTAGATTTCTGGCGCGCTTCTTCAGAATTAGACGCGAGCTGAACCATGCCCATCACAAGCGTGAAGAGAACCACAAGAACAGACGCGACAATGATAATATTTAGAAACATAATATCCCTTTCAGTTACGCGTTATATACGAATGGTTTAGGAAAAGGTAGCTGCGGCTTATTGTGCCTCTTTACTGGGCTGGCGCCACCAAGAGGCAGTCCATGTTTGCGGCCTTGAGGGCCTGACAGGCGGACTGGGCGCCGCTGCCCGATAATGCGGTAATGCGCGCACGGTGATTAACGCCATAAGGTTCTATGCGCGGCTGTCCGACTTTGTCGACCACGCCGCCCGCAAGGTTAATGGCGTTTTGCGCGGCGTCGGGCGTAGAGAACACGCCGATTTGGACTTGCCAATTATGTCCCGCCGCTATTTCAGGTAAGGCATTCTGCCCGAGCACAACGCGCCGCGTGGTCGCGCCGCGTCCGCGTATGGTGAAGACTTTAGCGGGGCCAGTATAGGCGGCTTGGGTAAGTTGCGGCGACGCGCTGGCGATCAGGCCAGGCTTTTTCGCTTGAACGGTGAAGGCGCGGTCAACGAGGCGCTCCATATGTTGATTGCGGGCCGTATTGCTCGCCCCGCCCATTACCACCGCGATAATGCGGCGGCCATCACGCTGCGCGCTTATGGTGAGATTATAGCCGCTGGCATGTGTATATCCCGTTTTAAATCCGTCAACGCCGTCGACTTTGCCTAGCAGCGCATTATGCGTGCGCAGCATGCGGCCACGCCACAGAAAGGTTTGCTGCCCGAAATAATGATAATATTTGCGGTGATGGACGAGGAGCTGATCGGCAAGTTTAGCTTGATCCCGCGCCGTGGTTAGCTGCTGCGGATGCGGCAGGCCGGAGGCGGTTTTATAGGTTGTGCTGTCCATGCCGAGGGCTTGCGCCTTTTGGGTCATCATCAGCGCGAACTGCTCTTCACTGCCGCCAAGGCGCTCAGCCAGAACAACGGCGACATCATTTGAGCTTTTCACGGTGAGCGCCTGAATAGCTTGGTGAACTGTAATCGTCTCTCCGGCGCGCAGGCCAAGCTTTACCGGTTCTACGCGGGTCGCGCGGCGCGACACGGTCAATTTATCAGATAGCGACAAATCTCCGCGCTCTATGGCATCAAACACCAGATAGAGCGTCATCATCTTGGTCAGGCTGGCGGGGTAGCGCAGCGCGTCGATTTGGCGGGCATGAAGGATTTCGCGGCTATCGCCGTCCACAGCGATAGACGCGTAGCGTTTCCCATCCGGCCCCGCATGTGCAGGCACAGCGAAACAAGCCACAATTACAGTGACCGCGCATAATATACGCCGCAGAGCAAATCCAAATCGCAAGTTCATACCTATCCACTATGAAACCATTCTTTAAGGAAGGTTAACGCATATTAAACCTTGAGGGATGC
>CALKXN010000118.1 GCA_938003555.1 uncultured Robiginitomaculum sp.
CGATTTGGCGACAATTTACGCGGCAATAATATCGACAACATCATCAATGGTGAAAACGGTAATGATACGTTGGTCGGATATAGTGGCGATGACGCATTGTATGGGGGCGCGGGCCGCGACATCCTAATCGGCGGGAATGGCGCAGACACCCTCGACGGCGGCGCAGATATCGATATCGTGCGTTACACAGGATCTACATCTGGCGTGCAGATCGATCTCGGTGCTGGCACCACCGCGGGCGGACAGGCAACGGGTGACATCCTCATTAACGTCGAAAATCTATTTGGGTCTAATCACGGCGATGATCTTCGCGGGGATAGCGGGAATAATAAAATCTTTGGTCATACCGGCGATGATATTCTGTCCGGAGGCGGCGGTATTGATAAATTATTCGGCGGCACCGGCGCGGATAGCTTTGTCCTCGCAGCTGGCGAAGGCCGCGCCTTCATTATGGATTTCGAAGATGACGTCGACCAAATTGATGTTAGCGCATATGGCTTTGCCACACTTGCCGACGCGCTCATGAACCTTGACCAAGTCGGCAGCTATGCCCGCTTCCGCGTCGATGGAGATGTGCTGCTCGTGTTCAACACGGACATGAATGATTTGATGGACGATATTGTGATCTAACCACTGGGTCATTTATACTAAGTATTATGGCGGACCATATCTTGGGCTGCCATTTTTCGTGTGACAAACCTTAAAGCGAGATTAAGCATTCCATTTAAACCACCCTTAAACCCTTCAGTGTAGCCTTTGCGTCGAGCATTGGCCTTCTTGGCCAGTTCGCATCCAAATGAAGGGGGCTTCATGTCACGAAATACAATGCAGACTTACACGGAGCAAAACATATCCGGCACACCCAGTGATGATGTGCTGCGCATTACATTTGGAGATGAGCTTGACGGCGTTACTTTTGATGGCAGCGCGGGAATTGACACTCTTGAATTTGGGTTCTCAGGCGACACCACCTACCTGGTGCGCGAGGTCATTGACCTTAGGGATGCCCTACTGACAGGTATAGAGCGCATCGCATTTAGCAGCGACTTAAGTTACATAAATACAGTAGAAATGAGCGCCTTACAAATGGCGCATATCGAAAGCGTTGAATTTAATAGATATTCTTGGCGACAACAAGAGCTTGTTGTTTACATGGACGGCGAAACTCATCTGGATTTATCGGATCTTATACTGATCAATTATAATGAGGCTGTTGGAACGGGTCGAGAATATTTTGAAACAGAGGAAGTTGTACAAATTATTGGCGGGGATGAATCCGAAACCATCATAGGCACAGAATATGGCGACGTCATCAATGGCGGCGGCGGGAGCGATACCATTAATGGCGGCGGGGGCAGGGATGTATTCCTCGCAGGTATTGGCGGCTCTCATTACAATGGGGGGGACGAAGAGTTCTTAACATACGATCTTTTCGACATCTCTCGGAGTAATTACTCCGAACTAGGTTTTTACATAAACCTGCAATCAGGGACGGGCCGATACGGAAATACATACAGTAATATTGAAGGCATTCGCGGCGGATCCGGAGATGATATTTTCATTGGGAACGCACTCGCAAACTTACTTTATGGCGGCGAAGGTGATGATATCATTAGGGGCGGTGCGGGTGATGACGTCATTATTGATGTTTCAGGAAATAATATATTGGACGGCGGCGATGGCGTGGACCAGCTGCGATACTACGAAAATATAAGCCAGGGCGTTACAATCAACCTTATCACCTCAACAGCAACGACAGAATCCGGAATAAATACATTCTCTAATTTTGAGCGTTACGGGGGAACGCTTTTCGATGATACATTCATTGTCGGAGGCGATGCTGTCGCCGATATAGAGGGGGGCGCCGGTATTAACACCCTCATGTTAATTGCGGATGGCGCTGCCGATTTGAGAGGGTTAAACTACATCGATTTAGGTGTATTATCGATTGGTCAAAATGTAACCCACATAGAATCTTCTGCTGAACAATTCGTTCGAAGTGGGGCCAATTTCTGGACTCGGAACGGCTTTTATCGCTACGAAAACCACTCAGATTATGCAGTGGAAATAACCTTATATATGGATAGCCAGTCGCTTCAATTCTCACGCGCACAGCCAATAGATTTTTACTCACGCTCCTCACCTGCTGGTCGTTTCATTGGTTTTGATGAGGGCGACAATCTTCGCATCATTGGCACTGATCACTCAGATACCATATCAGGATCAATGATAAATGACATTATCTTGGCGGGCTCGGGTGATGATGTTGTAAATGGCGCGCGAGGGAACGATACTCTTGACGGGGGCGAAGGGTATGATGTTGTCGAATATTTTGCGGGACGACAATCTGAGTTAAGTATCTCGCTAGACCAATCTACACATATATATTCGGTATCGGGTGGCTTCTCCGGAAATGACACATTTGTAAATTTTGAAGCGCTGCGCATTGGAGAAACGGAATATATCTTAAGCGGCCTGCATGACGCGACCACTGAAAATGACACAATATATGGCACTCATGACGACAATCTTATGCTGCTGCGAAGCGGCGATGATGTTGCATTTGGGCGAGAAGGTAATGATTTCATGTTCGGGCATGAGGGCAATGACCGTCTGTTAGGCGGACGCGGCGACGATATATTAAATGGCGGTTCCGGGGCAGATATCCTTGAGGGTGGTCCCGGAAATGATACGGCCAGCTATGCAGGGTCAGATGCGGGCGTAACAATATTTATGGCATTTAATTATCTCGCGGGCGGAGATGCGGCGGGGGATCGTCTTTATGATATTGATAATATTACGGGTAGTGATTTTGCCGATAAAATTATTGGTGACATGAATGATAATATCTTTCTAGGCGGCAACGGGTTTGACGTGCTTGTTGGGCGCGGCGGCGATGACGCATTATATGGCGGCAATGGCAATGACATTCTCGAAGGCGGCGCGGGCGCGGATATACTCCGAGGCGGAAACGGCATCGACATGATCCGGTATTCGCAATCAGATGCAGGCGTGTCAATCAGCCTTAACTCACGCCAAACCTTCGGTGGCCATGCTGATGGGGATACAATACTGGGAATTGAGAATATCATGGGGTCACATCATGATGATGTCCTTACAGGTGGGAACACAGCCAATGTTTTAATCGGACTTGATGGTGACGATATTCTGTCCGCCGGGCGCGGGCGAAATAAATTAATCGGCGGAGAAGGCGCAGATACATTTTCCTTTATATCCGGCACAACCTTAATCATGGACTTTGAAGATGATATCGACATCATCGATTTTTCTGGCTTTAACTTATCTGATTTGTCAGAGGCTATGGATCACGCAAGCCAAGCCGGAAACCATGTTCGTTTCGACTTTGACTCAGGTGACTTATTCATTTTGAATTCTACCCTTGAAGCCGTCGCAGACGATATTATCATCTAAGGTTTGAGCAAGCAGCGCCCTACCCCCGATCCGCCGCCATGACGAGTTTCTTGTAGTCGCGCAGGTCGCCGTCATAGCGTTTGGCTTTGCCTTTATTGACGAGCCATAACCTGTCGGCAGTGGCTTCGGCCAGATAGACATCATGGGTAATCAACAGGACGGCGCCGGGGAAATCGTTGAGCGCATAGATCAGGGCTTCGCGGCTATCAATATCCAAATGAGAGGTTGGTTCATCGAGGATGAGGACATGCGGTTTGTCGATCGACATAAGCCCAAGCAAAAGGCGCACTTTTTCGCCGCCGGATAATTTCTCGACATTGGTTTCAACTTTTTCGAAATTGAACCCCATGGCGGCGGCAGAGGCGCGCGCTTTGTGCTGCGGGGTTCCGGCGGGGAGTTTTTGCGTGACATGGTCCAGCACGGTTTCGCCCGCGGTAAGTTCGTCCAGTTGATCTTGGGAAAAATATCCGATCTTGAGCGATTTTGGCGCTTTGCGATTTCCGCTCATGAGCGGCAAGCGCTCGGCAATAGATTTGACCAATGTAGTCTTGCCTTGCCCGTTCGCGCCGACAATCGCCACGCGGTCATCCGGATCAAGGCGCAGATTCACGCCGGATAAAATCATCGCGCCTTCGCCGTAACCCAAATCTGCTTTTTCTAATTCCAGCATGGGCGGCGCAAGCTTGCCCTTTGGCTCGGGGAAGTGAAATGGCGTTGTGCGATCGGCGATCGGGATCGAAATATCTTGCATCTTTTCGAGCATTTTCACGCGCGATTGCGCTTGGCGCGCTTTGGAGGCTTTGGCCTTAAAACGATCAACGAAAGCTTGAAGATGCGCGCGGTCAGCGTCTTGCTTAACCTTTTGCGCTTCAAGCTGCGCCGTCTTGGCCGCGGCGAGCGTCATCCAGTCATCATAACCACCGGGCGTAATCGTTAGCGTTTGATGCTCTAGCGCGAGCGTGTGCGTGACGCTGCGATTGAGCATTTCGCGGTCATGCGAGACCATAATGACAGTATGCGGATATTTCTGAATATATCCCTCAAGCCACGCTGCCCCCTCGAGGTCGAGATAGTTCGTTGGCTCATCGAGGAGCAGCACATCCGGTTCGCTCACGAGTACGCCCGCAATGGCGGCGCGCATGCGCCAGCCGCCAGAGAACTCTTTGGTCGCGCGGTCAAATTCATCCGGCGCAAAACCAAGACCAGACAGAACTTTTGCGGCGCGCGTATCGGCGTTCCACGCATCCATATCGGTTAAGCGCTCATAGATTTCACCAAG
The DNA here is from genome assembly GCA_938003555.1 of uncultured Robiginitomaculum sp. Classification (GTDB taxonomy): domain Bacteria; phylum Pseudomonadota; class Alphaproteobacteria; order Caulobacterales; family Maricaulaceae; genus Robiginitomaculum. The sequence continues at coordinate 4,712 of CALKXN010000118.1, forward strand.
CCGGTCCGGATCGGTTTGCGTTTCCATCTCTTTCATCAAAGCATGGCGCAGCGGGTCGGCGGCCAGAACAACATCCATAATAGTGTCATCCGTCGCGGCAACTTCTTGGGCGACCCAGCCCAGGCGCGCATTTTTATTTAATTTAATGGCTGCATCATTTGTCGGGTTTTGAACTTCTT
>CALKXN010000119.1 GCA_938003555.1 uncultured Robiginitomaculum sp.
ATTGTCCCAAAGCCGTGACCAAATTCATGTAAAAATGTGACAAATAACCGGATCGGGTAAAGCGCCCGCCATCCCCATATGCCGCCAAATTCACTAATTGCGAAATATACGACTGCGATCAGACAGGTTCTAAGGAACACATTTTGTCGGGCGGAAATGTTTATGGGCATAACTCTCCCTGAGCAATCAGTATGATTTCGTCAAGCCATTTGGGTCTGTATTTTGATCTAAATGGTTGAAAAAATCTCCTCTAAGCGTAAAAGCGCGGCTGTTTAAACGAAGGATTTTACGTGGCCCGTATCGTCATGAAATTTGGAGGCACGTCTGTGGCCGATTTGGATCGTATTCGTCATGTGGCGGGTTTGGTCGAGGCTGAGGCGCGCTCTGGTAACGAAGTTGCCGTCGTTGTGTCTGCGATGAGCGGAGAGACAAACCGTCTTGTCGCCTTTGTCGACGCGCTGGCAGGTGATAGTCTGGACGGCGATGATATCGAAGATGAACATGACGTTGTTGTTGCCTCTGGCGAGCAGGTCACGTCGGGGCTTTTATCGATTGCGCTGCGCCGCCGCGGGCTTAAAGCGCGCAGCTGGCTGGGCTGGCAAATTCCGCTGCGCACCGATTTTGCCTATTCCAAAGCCCGTATTAGCGGTATTCAATCGCCTAATATGGACGCCTCGCTTAAGGGCGGCGTCATTGGCGTCTGCGCGGGATTCCAAGGCCTGACCGAAGATGACCGCATTTCGACATTGGGGCGCGGCGGCTCTGATACCTCTGCGGTGGCTTTGGCCGTGGCGCTTAAGGCGGATCGCTGCGATATTTATACCGACGTTGACGGCATCTATACGACGGATCCGCGCATTGTGTCTGACGCGGCGCGGCTTAAGAAAATCTCATTTGAAGAAATGTTAGAGCTTGCCAGTCTTGGCGCAAAGGTTCTGCAGACCCGCTCGGTTGAGCTGGCGATGAATAATAATCTACCAATACGCGTGCTGACCTCGATGGCCGAGGACGGCGCGCCAAACCCCGGCACCATTGTGTGCAATGAGGAGGAAACCATGGAAGAACGTGTTGTAAGCGGCGTGGCCTATAGCCGCGACGAAGCGCAGATCACATTACTGCGTCTGGCGGATCGGCCCGGGGTTGTTGCTCGCATCACGCGCGCCATGTCCGAGGCCAATATAATCGTGGATATGATCGTTCAGGGCATTGGCTCCAAGGATGATGCGGCCAATATGACATTTACCGTAGGGAAGCGCGATGTAGAGCGCGCTCTCGCGACGCTTGAATCGTCCAAAGATGAGATCGGCTTTGAAGGCGTGAAATATGATGACAAAGTCAGCAAAGTGTCCATTGTCGGCATCGGCATGCGGAGCCATACCGGCGTTGCGCAAACCATGTTCGAAGCCTTGGCCGAGCGCAATATCAATGTAAAAGTTATTGCCACATCCGAGATTAAGATTAGCGTTCTGATTGATAGTGAATATACTGAACTGGCTGTGCGCGCTTTGCACGGCGCGTTTGAACTTCAAAACGCTTGATCTAACCCGCCGGAGACTATGCCCGAATACACGCCCTTAGAACCCACATTCACTTTGCTGCGCAGCATTCGCGCGCTGATGCAAAGCGAGGAAGCGGTGCAGGCGCGACTCGATCAATTTGTCGAAGTCATTGCCGGCCATATGAGCGTCGATGTCGCGTCGATCTATTTGCAGCGCGGCGGCGGCTCGCTAGAGCTTTGCGCGACCGAAGGTCTGGATCAATCGGCCGTTCATAAAACGCGGCTGGAGAGCGGAGAGGGCCTGGTTGGCCAAGTGGCTTATACGGCGCGCGCGCTCAATTTGGCCGAAGCCAAAGACCACCCCATGTTTGCCTATAAGCCGGAGACGGGCGAAGATAAATTTGCCAGCTTTCTAGGCGTACCGATTTTGCGCGGCGGCCGCACATTAGGCGTCTTGGTTACGCAATCTATTGACGCGCGCAACTTTACCGAAATCGAAGTCGAAACCCTGCAAACCGTTGCGATGATCCTCGCAGAAATCGCGGTTGAAGATGAGCGCGCTGGCGGGGATAAAACCCGCCTCCAAGGCATTACGCTTGCGCCAAATAAGCCTGAGAACTTTAAAGGCAAAACGTTTTCCAAAGGCCTCACGCGCGGTTATGCCTATCTGCATGTTGCGCCGACGCTGGCCGGCAAGCTGATTGCCGATGACCCCGTAGCCGAAGAAGCGCGCTTGAATGACGCCATTGCGCGCCTGCGCGCCTCTGTCGATATTATGGTGTCGGGCGAAGCGGCAAGTCTGTCGCGCGCCAGTAAAGAAATTTTTGAAGCTTACCGCCTTTTTGCCTATGACCGTAAATGGGTCGAACGTCTGCGCGAAGCCGTCCATAGCGGCCTGACCGCCGAAGCCTCCGTCGAGCGCGTGCGCAATGAGCACCGCGCGCGCCTGATGAAGGCCCGCGACCCGTATTTGCGGGCGCGCCTGCATGATCTCGAAGATCTCGCCAACCGCCTTTTGCGAATGCTTGCGGGCGAAATGCCGGGCGGTGGAAAGCGAAATACGGGCGAGAATGCGATTTTATTTGCCCGTGATTTAGGTCCGGCAGAATTGCTGGATTATAATCTAAAATCTCTCTCCGGGGTGGTTCTCGAAGAAGGTTCCCCCAGTAGCCATATGGCGATTATTTGCCGCGCAATGGGCTTGCCTTTACTGGGCCGCGCCGAGGGCGTGCTTGACCAAGTCGAAACAGGCGATGACGTCTTGATCGATGGGGAGCAGTCCACCGTCTTTATTCGCCCGCTGGAAAACCAAGCCGATAGTTTTGATATGCGCCTCGGCGTGCTGGGTGAAATGGAAAAGGTGTATGAGGCGCAGCGTGATCTTCCCGCCATCACCAAAGATGACCGCCATATTTCGCTACAGCTCAATGCAGGCTTGCTTGTCGACATGCCGCAGCTCTCCCGCTTTGGCGCGGACGGCGTGGGACTGTTCCGAACAGAGTTTCAATTTATGGTGTCGGAAGTCATGCCTAAAATGCAGGCGCAAACGGACTTCTATCGTAATGCCATAAAGAGCGCAGGCGGACGTCCGGTAACCTTTCGGACGCTGGACTTGGGCGGCGATAAAATCCTGCCCTATAGTGAACCTGTCCCCGAAGAAAATCCAGCTCTGGGGTGGCGCTCTATTCGTATTGCGCTCGATCGCCCGGGCTTGATGCGTTATCAATTGCGCGCGCTTCTCAGCGCCTCGGCGGGTGAGCATTTACGCATTATGTTCCCAATGGTCGCGACGGTAGATGAATTTATTGCCGCCAAAGATTTATTTAACCGGGAATTGGGTCGCGCGCGAAAGCTGGGTTATCAATTGCCGCGTAAAATCGAAATTGGGGTGATGCTCGAAACACCGGCATTGGCGTGGTCAACGGATGCGATTTGTAAATATGCAGATTTCGTTTCGGTGGGCGCGAATGATTTAATGCAGTTTTTCTTTGCGGCTGACCGCGATAATGCGCGCGTCTCGGATCGCTATGATCCGCTCCATCCCGCCGCGCTGTCTATTTTGAAATTCATTGCCGATAGCGCGCATCGTAATAATACACCCGTTTCGCTGTGCGGTGAAATGGCCGGGCGGCCACTCGAGGCCTGCGCCCTTATTGCTCTGGGCTATGATACGCTGTCTATGTCCGTCACAGGCATTGGCCCCGTCAAAGCGGCGGCCCTTGCGCTGGATGCGGGCAAACTTAAAGCGGTGATCGAGCCGCTTCTGAAGTTCGAGTCTCCCGTGAGTAGTCTTCGCGATGTGATTGTGGAGTTTTGCGAAGCAGAAGGCGTTCCGGTTTAGCGGCAAATTTCAGAGTTTCCCTGTTTGAAATGAGATATACATTTTTGGCGCTCAACACCCCTTACATGTGTCATTCCCACCTGCGCGCAGCGCAGAGGGACTCCATGCCTAAATCACGCGTTTATTGGGAAATTCGACATTTGCTGAAGCATCAAGATATGGATTCCGGGCGGCTGCGCCGCGTCGGAAT
>CALKXN010000120.1 GCA_938003555.1 uncultured Robiginitomaculum sp.
CAATGTGCGGTGCTCATTAGCTTTAATCACAATTACGCCTTCGGATGTGATGCGTTGATCCGCAAGTTTGGACAGCCGCCCTTTTACAGAGCCGCTTAAGGAGGATGTCCAAATATCGAACCGTAAGTGCACCGCGCTGGACACTTTATTGACATTCTGCCCGCCCGGCCCCGAGGCTCGGATCGGCGTGATCTCAATCTCGCTCTCGCTGATCGTGATATTTGGCGTGACATACATAGGCTCTATATGCGCAGAGGCCGCTCAAATTACAAATTCGAAGTGATTTTAGGTCTCTGGAGTTTAAATCCATATTGACAGCCCGCCACTTGAACGCATAGAACATATCAAGAACAATGAGGCGAGTCCTATGGCTAAAATGTCAAATATATTTGTATGTCAATCCTGCGGCGGCGTGCATGGTAAATGGAGCGGGCGGTGCGATGCCTGCGGTGAATGGAATACCCTCATCGAGGAAGTCACGGCCCAAAAACCCAGCGGAGCAGCCAAGCGCCGTAAATCTGGACGCGCCGTTCAATTTACCGCGCTGGAGGGCGAAGCCAAGTCCCTGCCCCGCCGCGTTTCCGGCATTGGTGAATTTGACCGCGTCACAGGCGGCGGGCTTGTCCCGGGCAGCGCCATACTTGTCGGCGGTGATCCGGGTATTGGTAAATCAACGCTCCTGCTCCAAGCCGTCGCGAAACTGGCTCATAAAGGGCATAAGGTCGCTTATATTTCCGGCGAAGAAGCCACGGATCAAGTGCGCCGCCGCGCCAAACGCTTAGGCCTGTCCAAGGCGCCTGTTGCCCTAGCGGCAGAAACAGGGCTGGGCCCGATCCTTGATGGCTTGATGGCCGAAACGCCGGATGTTGTCGTGATCGATTCGATACAGACCCTCTGGAGTGATACATTATCCGCCGCGCCCGGCACGGTCGCTCAAGTGCGCGCCTGCGCTCAAGAGCTTACTCGTTTTGCCAAAAAACGCGGCTGCTGCGTGATCCTTGTCGGCCATGTTACAAAAGATGGGCAAATCGCAGGACCGCGCGTGGTTGAGCACATGGTCGATGCCGTGCTTTATTTCGAAGGAGAACGTAGCCACCAATTCCGAATTTTGCGCGCACATAAAAATCGCTTTGGCCCAACCGATGAAATCGGCGTTTTTGAAATGGGCGAGCAAGGCCTCGCCGAAGTCCTCAACCCGTCCGCGCTCTTTTTGGATGGCCGCGAAGGCGCCGCCTCCGGCGCGGCTGTCTTTGCCGGTATTGAAGGCTCCCGCCCTGTCTTGACTGAAATCCAAGCCCTCGTCGCGCCGTCTGCCTTTGGCACGCCGCGCCGCGCCGTTGTCGGCTGGGACACGGGACGGCTGGCGATGGTGCTGGCCGTGATAGAGGCGCGCGGCGGCATTAGCTTTGCGGGCAAAGATATTTACCTGAACGTAGCGGGCGGACTTAAAATTAATGAACCCGCCGCGGATCTAGCCGTTGCAGCGGCAATATTGTCCTCTCATTATGACGTCGCGCTCCCCGGCGACGCCGTTGTCTTTGGCGAAATTAGTCTCTCGGGGGATGTTCGCCCTGTCGGCCGCGCGGATGCCCGCATGAAAGAGGCGGCGAAACTCGGTTTTGGCCGCGCCATCGCCCCGCCGCCGATGAAAAGCAAGACATCAAAAAGCAGTGAGGCTCTGCCGTTAATTGCAATCAAGACTTTGCCTGAGCTTGTAGACCGTGTAGAGAGCCTCGCAGAACGCGGGAAGAATTTCGCGGCGCAGCAGGGCTAGTTTACGCCCCCACTCGCGCCTCGCCTTTTCGACCCGTCCTTGGGTGAAACGGAAACAGGCAGCTCTCTATGAGTATTGGACCTTGGGATTTTGGCGGCTTCGACATTGTTGTCTTGCTGCTTCTGGTAATATCCGGCCTCATGTCGCTTGGCCGTGGCTTTACTCGCGAACTCGTGTCTATCGCCGCCTTGGTTGTCAGCATATTTGCGACACTTTTTCTTTATGGTCGATTCCGCAATGCCGCTATAGACTTTATTCAACCAGAAAAATTGGCCGTTTTTGCTTTAATTGCAGGAAGTTTTGCTTTCACCTACATGTTTGTAATTCTAGTGCTGCGCAGTGGAACTAAGAAGCTTCAAGGTCAAGAACCTGGACTTTTTGACCGCATTCTGGGCTTTGGTTTCGGTATTTTTCGCGGCTTAGTAATTATTGCATTATTTTTCATTATTTGGGGCCAAGTCAGCAACAATGATGAAACGCCAGAAATACTTGAAAATTCATTATTTTATGATGCCTTAAAACCAATTACAGAAGTGATGGTTAGTTTATTTGAACCCCTTAAAGAATCCGCCGAAGATACTATTGATCTTGGCCGGGAAAACGTTCCCGATACCGGCTCTACGCCACCTCTGAATAATGAAGACACTCCAGAGCGACACCACCAGCAGGAAAATTGAGCCATGAGCCAACGCCCCCACACTGCCCCTAGCGAAAACCCCGTCGATCATTTCGACCCCCACGAGGACAAGATTCGCGAAGAATGCGGCGTGTTCGGAATTTTCGGTGTTGATAACGCCGCGTCCCTGACAGCGCTCGGCCTTCATGCCTTGCAGCATCGCGGCCAAGAAGCTTGCGGCATCTCTGCGATAGATGGCGACAAATTTCACGCGGAACGTCACCTTGGATTAGTCGGGGACAATTTCACAGGTGATGATCCGTCCGAGCGCCTGCCTGGACATGCAGCCATCGGCCATGTGCGCTATTCCACAGCCGGCGAAACCGTTCTGAGAAATGTGCAGCCGCTTTATTCTGAACTCCATACTGGCGGGTTTGCTCTCGCCCATAATGGTCACATCACCAATGCCTTTACGATCCGTGAGCAATTGGTCGAAGATGGCGCAATTTTCCAATCTACATCCGACACCGAAGTTGTCATCCATCTGACCGCGCGGGCCAAAGGCGGTAAATTTATTGACCGCTTTATCAATGCGCTGCGCCAAATCGATGGGGGCTTTGCTTTTGTTGGCCTGACCCAAAACAGCTTGATCGGCGCGCGTGACCGCCTTGGCATTCGTCCGCTGTTGATTGGACGCCTTGGCGAAAGCTATTTGCTGGCCTCAGAGACCTGCGCGCTCGACATGATCAGCGCCGAATTTATCCGCGAAGTTGAACCCGGCGAAGTCGTCGTCATCAATTCAGATGGCATCCGCTCCTTCCGCGCCTATCCCGAAGTTGAACCGCGACCCTGCGTGTTTGAATTTGTATATTTCGCGCGCCCTGACTCCATTGTCGGCGGCAAAAGCGTCTATGAAGTGCGCAAGCGCATGGGCCAAAGACTGGCCCAAGAAACGCCTGCCGAAGTTGATGTGATTATCCCCGTCCCCGATAGCGGCGTTCCGGCGGCGCTGGGTTACGCGCAAGAAATGGGCATACCCTTTGAACTCGGCATTATTCGTAATCATTATGTCGGCCGCACATTTATCGCGCCAACGCAGCAAATTCGCGATATGGGCGTGCGCCTCAAACATAGCGCGAACCGCGCTATGATCGAAGGCAAGCGCGTCTTGCTTGTGGATGATTCAATTGTGCGCGGCACAACATCAACCAAAATTGTCCGCATGATCAAAGCGGCGGGCGCAAAAGAAGTCCATTTCCGCAGCGCCTCCCCGCCCATTAAATTCCCCGATCATTACGGCATTGATATGCCGACGACAGAAAAATTGATCGCGGCCAATTATAGCTTAGAAGCCATGCGCCAAATGCTGGAAGTTGACAGTTTAGGCTTCTTATCAATCGAAGGCCTATATTGGGCAATGGGCGAAGAATATCGCTCTGACAGCGCGCCGCAATATACCGACCATTGCTTCACCGGCCACTACCCTACGCCGCTGCTGGATGTTGAGCGTCAGAAATCCGGCAAATCGGCCAAGCAGCTCTCCTTCCTCGTCGAAGTCGCATAGGCAGCCATATGTCAGATCAACCTTTAG
>CALKXN010000121.1 GCA_938003555.1 uncultured Robiginitomaculum sp.
TTGATGATTGAAAGCGAGAATATTCCATCCGCAGACCGTCCGCGCATCATTTCTGCAACGCGTAAAGATCTGCAGCGTCTTGCCGAACGTGAAGAGTTTCGAGACGATCTTTTATTTCGATTGAATGTGGCTGAAATCAGAATACCGCGCCTGGCGGAACGCGAGCGGGATACTTATGAGCTTGCAGACTCATTCTTAGCTAATGCCGACGCATCCACGAACCAAAGCCGAAGATTTTCAGCAGAGGCTCTGGATATGCTGCATCGCCATGAATGGCGCGGCAATGTTCGTGAGTTGGAAAATCTCGTACGGCGCCTCGCGGTGCTTTACTCCGACGATGTTATTACAGCAGATATGGTCGGGCTTGAATTTTCAAAAGATGTTACGCCGTCCGCAAGGGATGAAGATACAGCGCAGATGGAAAAGCTCGTCCGTGAAGCGTCAAAACGTTTGCTTCACAATATACCCAAATCAGAAAACACTGATGAGTCTGTGCATCAAACCGCGCTGCGCTGGATTGAGGTGCCACTCATCCAAGAAGCTATGCGGTTCACAGGTGGGAACCGCGCCAAAGCCGCAGATATTTTAGGAATCCACCGTAATACATTGCGCACAAAGCTAAAGTCTTTGAACATTGAATAGTGTTGATTATTCGCAACACTGCGCTATCATAGCAACAGTTCGGTTGCGCCACTCGTAACGCTATTTCGGTGACTTATGCCTGATAGAGGCAAGTTTATTCTGCCCAATGCCCCTAGAGTTGCTTCAGCAACTACAGTGGTTCAGTCTGCATTATTCACAATCTTCTTTATTGTCTCCGCAACTCTGATCGGTGTGAGCTCAATTTTAGCTTTCTCCGGCGGCAAATTCCAAACGTTGAGCGCAGGCCAGATCTTACTTATAAATTTCGGCATTATCGCCGTTATGGGGATATACCTTGTCTATCGTGTTTGGCTGACCTTGTATTCAGCCAAAGCCGGCGAGAGCGCGCCGCAGCTTCATCGTCGGTTTCTGCTTATATTTTCCCTCGCGGCATTGCTGCCCGCAATTGTCATCGGGTCATTTTTTGCATCCGTAATGAGCCGGGACGTTAACTCGATCTGGGAAGAGACGATAAATATTGCGATGAACGAGGCTGATTTGGTTACAAATGCCTTTATTCAAGATCAACAAAACCAAATGAAGCCTGAAATGACGGCAATGGCCGGGGACCTGAACCATAATAGCGGGCTTTTCAGCAATCGGATCAGCTACACGTCATATTTGATCAATCAGGCTGTTTTCCGAGAAATTCCGAGTGTCTATGTGATTAACCGTCGGGGAGAAATCCTCGCGCGCGCTGAAAATGGGTCCGCGCCGCCTTTTCGTTTGCCGAGTCCTGAAATGTGGGCCGCAGCTTCCAATGGGACATTTACGATGGATGTCCGCGTTGAAATCGACTTCCTCACAGCTCTGGTTAAGCTCGATGATTATGACGATGCGTTCCTGTATGTCGGGCGCTATGTTGATAAGGGCGTTATGAGTTCAATGATCCGTCTGGAAAATATTGATCAACGGTTCAAATTATTCGAGTCGCGACAAGATGAAGTGAACCGCCTCTTTACGCTGGTCTATATTCAATCTGCGATTACCTTGTTGATGGCTTCGGTGTGGTTGGGACTCGTTCTGGCTGGCCGTATTGTGGCGCCGCTCGGCCGCATTGTTCAGGCCGCAGAGAAGGTGCGTTCAGGGGACCTAACGGCCAGAGTAAACAGCGAGGGAAGCTGGGATGAAATGTCGGATTTGGCTGGTGCATTTAACCGCATGACCCGACAACTTGGCGCTCAGCGTGATGACCTTGTGCGAGAACATGATGTCTCGGAGCAGCGCCGAATATTTAGCGAAGCCGTATTGTCCGGGGTGTCGGCCGGAGTAATTGGCTTAAGCCCGGAAGGGCGAATAACTTTGATGAACCAATCTGCCGTAACCCTTCTGGGGAAGAATATTGGCGCTCAATTGGGAAAGCCATTAGATTTCGTTATCCCTGAATTTGCTGCATCGTTTAAGCGAGCAAGAGAGAGCGTCGGTCATGAAGTCGCGGATCAAGTGAATTATGAAAATGTGAGCGGTACCCGTAATTTTGATCTTCGTATTTCGGCGTATGAAGGAGACAGCGCAAATACGGGGTGGGTGATTACATTTGATGACATGACTCGCCTTGTGGCGGCGCAGCGCCATAGCGCATGGCGTGAAGTTGCGCGCCGCGTTGCGCATGAAATCAAAAATCCACTTACGCCTATTCAGCTTTCGGCAGAAAGATTAGAGCGCAAATATCTCAAGGAAGTGAAGTCGGACCCCCAAACATTTTCCAATTTAACGCAAACAATTACCCGCCAAGTGGGAACGTTGGAACGTATGGTTGAGGCCTTTTCAAATTTTGCACGCACTCCGGAATTAGCAAATGAGCCTGTAGACTTTGAAAATTTAATTGAAACCACGCTTTTTGCACAGCGCGTCGCGTTTCCGGACATTCGTTTTGTCGTACAAAATGAACTTGGGGATGCGCCGATCATTCAAGGGGATGAACGGCTTCTTGGACAGGCTTTAACAAATCTGTTTAAAAATGCTGGAGAGTCGATCACTGCGCGCGTGGATCAGGAAGGGCTGGACACGCCGAATGGACGGATAGACGTTCTTATTCGGCAGCGAAATGACTCCTTGAAAATTGATATTGTTGATAATGGTTCCGGCTGGCCTCTTGCCGATAAAGATAAATTGTTTGAGCCCTATGTAACGACCCGAAAAACAGGTACCGGTTTAGGACTCGCTATTGTTAAACGCATTATCGAAGATCACGGCGGGTCACTTATACTCGAGAATCGTTCTGATAATTTAGTCGGCGCATATGTTGCCATAGACCTCCCCATAAATACTGAAACTGAACTTCCGTCCGGCGGTTCAACCCTCACTCAAATCGTAGCGGAATAATATGAAATCTGAGATTCTAATCGTTGAAGACGAAGTCGACATTCGCAACCTCATCGCAGGCATCCTTGAAGATGAAGGATATAGCGTTGTTCAGGCGGGAAGCAGTGAGGTAGCTTTGGACGCTTTTCGAGCGCGAAAACCCTCGCTGATTATTCTGGATGTTTGGCTTAAGGGCTCCGGCATGGATGGCATTGAGTTGCTTGATCAATTTAAGAGCACCGACCCCGATATTCCAATTATCATAATTTCAGGTCACGGCACGGTTGAAACAGCGGTTTCAGCCATTCGCAAGGGGGCTTATGATTATATTGTTAAGCCATTTAAGAGCGCAAAATTAGTGGTCACGGCGCAGCGCGCTCTAGAATCGGCGAGGTTGAAGCAGGAAAATGCTGAGCTAAAAGGCCGTTCGGTAAGTGATGATTCAATCATTGGGGAAAGCCAAACGATTAGTTTTGTACGGCAAAAAATTAGCCGCATCGCGCCAACAAATAGCCGCGTTCTTATCACTGGGCCATCAGGCTCCGGAAAGGAACTCTTTGCGCGCATGATCCATGGGCAAAGCCGCAGATCTAATGGCCCCTTTAAAGCCGTCAATGCAGCCTCCATGGTTCCGGACCGCGTTGAAGAAGTTTTATTTGGGATTGAAGACCCGGAAACGCGGGCGGTTCAAACAGGCTTGTTAGAGAAAGCGCATCTTGGGACATTGTATCTGGATGAAGTTGCTGACATGCCACTGGAAACCCAAGGCAAGCTTCTACGGTTACTGGTTGAACAGCGTTTTGTGCGTATTGGCGGATCAGATGATGTGCAAGTCGATGTCCGGTTGATTACGTCAACATCGCGCAACCTTGAGGATGAAACTCGCTTGGGGCGGTTTAGAGAAGATCTATATCACCGCCTCAATGTGATGCCTCTGGCCGCGCCGGCTTTATCTGCTCGCCGCGAAGATATTCCGCAGCTTGTAGAATATTTTATCACGCGCCTGGCCATGTCGACAGGTCTGCCGCCGCGCCGCATTGGGCAAGATGCGATGGCCGCCTTACAGGCCCATGACTGGCCGGGAAATGTGCGCCAACTGCGTAACAATGTCGAACGGCTATTGATTTTGGCGACAGGAGACCCGACGACGCCAATCACGCTGGAAACCTTGCCGCCTGAGGTGTCAGTGGTCAGGCAAACTGGCAGCAAAGATGATTCAGAACGTATGATTGCCCTTCCACTGAGAGATGCGCGTGAACATTTTGAGCGAGAATATCTTGCCGCTCAAATTGAACGTTTTGGCGGTTTTAGCGTGCCTCATACCGTTTCTACGTCAGAGGCGATGAAATTTCCAGTAAATCTACTGCGGGAGAACCATTACAAAAGATCGTTGCCATCCGGCCGTAGGTCTCCTGACCAATCTCCATTTGTAG
>CALKXN010000122.1 GCA_938003555.1 uncultured Robiginitomaculum sp.
AGCTTGAAGCGCAACTGGCAGATCGCAAGATCATGTTCGAACTGTCCAAAGCCGCCAATTCGTGGCTGGCTGGAAAAGGCTATGACCGTCAATTTGGCGCGCGTCCTCTCGGCCGGGCCATACAGGAGCACATCAAAAAACCGATTGCCGAAGAAATTCTATTCGGCAAGCTCAAAAATGGCGGCCTCGTCAAAGTTGGCGTCGATAAGAAGAAGGACATTCTCACCTTCAAAATCGTCCCGCCTGAGCAGCTTAAAATCGAAGGTAAAAAAGGCGGCGGAAACTTGCCGGCTCCCAAGCCTAAGGAAGACGCGTAGCGCCCGTAATCAATCCAGTGGATTGATTACAGCGAAGCGCAGACAGGCTATGCCTGTGGAAGCAAGAGTGAATTAAAAAGCCGGCACGCAGTTGCCGGCTTTTTATTGCCCCAACCCCCGGCCCCTATGCTACCCTCCCTCATGCCAAGCCATTCCGACACCCCAAGCCGCAATCAATTCCTCGCACTGGAAGATGACGCTTTGCTGCGCCAATGCCGCCAAGAAAATTACCGCGCTTCGGGCCCGGGCGGGCAGCATCGTAATAAGACCGACTCGGCGGTTCGGTTATCTTTGCTGGACGGATCAGTTGTTGCAACGTGCTCAGATCATCGCTCTCAACATCGCAACCGCGCAGAAGCCCTGCGCAGGCTGCGGATCGTTCTCGCTATAGAGCGGCGCGAGCGGGTTAAAAATGAGGCGTGGGACGGCCCTTGGAAGCTGGGCCGAAAAGACCGCCGCTACGCCGCATTTCTCGCGCATGTTTTGGACGTGCTCGCCAGCCATGACTGGGCGGTGGGACTCGCCGCCGAAGGACTGGGCACATCGACAGGAAAGCTCATCCGCAGCCTCGCCCGCGACCCACAGGCCTGGAACGCCGTGAATAAAGGGCGGGCGGAATTAGGGCTCGTAAATTTAAGGATGCCTTAAAGGGTTAACAATCCAACCCCGTTCATCCCTGCGAAGGCAGGGACCTATTCTGTGAAGCAATATCCGTTTGAAGGACAGCCGACCCCGCAGCTTTCGCAAAAGATCCCTGCCTTCGCAGGGGTGAGCGGGAGGGAGGTAGATAAATTCACCGCGTGTCATGCCCCGCAACACGCCGTCATTCCGACCCAGCATAGCCGGCCGGAATCCATGCCTGAATATCGCGCCTATTGGAGCATTAGATATTTATGAAAACATCTCGGCGGGGATTCTGGCTACGCTAGGCGTCAGCCGTCCAGACCGGCTTTGTTTTGAAAATGTGTCACAAGCTCCACAATCACCACGGTTAAGCCAAACCCCGCCAGCCCAACTGTCCACCAAATCGCAGGCACCACCATAGTGTAACCGCCCGCCCCGTCACTGAAACTTATGCCCGCAAACACAACCATTCCGAAAATATAAGATGCAAGATTAATCAAAAAGCCAAGCCGTAAGGCATTTATGGCTTTCGCGCTTTTCCGACGCAATTCATTCTCGGCTTGCGCGCGCGGATCTACAGTCAGCGCGATGACATCAACATTATATGCCGCCGCCAAAGCCATGACAGACTCACGCGATGCGCCCTCTCCGTTCTCAATACGCTGCACTGTTCTAAGGCTAACGCCCGCCGCATCGGCAAGATGCTCTTGCGACCAACACCGTTCTTCGCGCCAGCGCTTAATCTTTGCCCCATCTGGATTGACTTGCATGGAATACTCCTTCGTTCTGCCTAACATGGCCGAACCAAAGTACCAAAATTCTATATTTTGACCACGTCAGCGCTATGACAGCCAGCCGTCAAAGACGCGGCAGCGGGACGTCTCCCCCTTACGACTCTCCGTCATTCCGACGCGGCGCAGCCGTTCGAAATCCATGCCTTGATATCGCGGCAATCAGAGAAGTCTGCATATATTAAAATATCTAGATATGGATTCCGGCTGCGCTTTGCGCAGCTCGGAATGACGGACAGTTTGGGTTCTGACCCTAAATCTTGTCCGGATAAGACGGACGGATATCATACGGAATATCGTCGAGTTTATTAAGAATCGTCTGCGCCTCAGCATCAAGCTTACCATATTTATCCAGAAACGCTTTGGCGGCGTCATAATTCCCGTCGCCTTGCAGAACGACGACCTTGCCTGTTAAATCTGAAATCGCTTGCTCCATTTTGGCAAAATCAATCTCAAAACGCTCTTGTTTTGGAAGCCATGTTACAGCGCCAACTTCGCGAAAATAGCTATATTGAAAGGCTGCGCCTTGGCCGTGAGCGGCGTCGATACCGAAACGCATAGAGCGGAATAATCCGGTGAAATATGTCGCCATCATGGACTCTTTTTCCGACATCGGAATTTCGCCGCGTTCCATCATATAAATAATATTATAGACGCCCATCACATCAGCTTTGCCCTCTTCCATACCAGAATACAGATCTTTGAGCTGCGCATTAACTGTCGTTTGTTCGCCGTTCACGGTGATGGTGCCCGGCCCAAGACTGTGGGATAATTCGTGGAATAATGTGTCCATGGACATATATTTTTTGACCGTCAAACTCGCTTGACCGTCAATCAAAACGCGCTCTCCAATCGGCTTGAGGATCAAGTCATATTTCGCGCCAAGGACATTGTTCAGGATAACCTTTTTCGCCCCTTTGGCTTCGCGCACGCGCTCATCATTGGGCAGGTTAAACGCAATAGTCTGTACGCCCGGGACATTATCGCCGCCGCCGTGAATTTGGTACGCCGCCACGATCGGGCTTTCAAATCCGCGCGCAAAGTTTTTATAGCTCTCCTCAACAGGCAGGTTCTTTTCCATATCTTTGAGGAAGTCTTTATATTTCCCAAGCGCCTTGGACTCTTCGGGGTTCTTGACCGTGATGAAAGTTTCAAATGCGGTTTTGTATCCAAACAGCCCGTCATCATAAACTTCATAGGGGCCGTACACGACTTCAATCGGGCCATCTAAATCCATCCACGCCATTTCAGAGGCGAAGTAATTATCGGTCAGTAGCGCTTTGGCGCGAAGGTTTAGAAATCGTCTCAGCTTAGCATTTTTCGTTACTTTCGCCGCTTGGCGAAGTTTGAGCGCGGCAGGTTCGAGGAAGGTTTTATATTCCACAGAATATGGCACAGCATATAACGCGCCCTCATCATCCCGTTTGATGACCGTATAGCCGGAGGTGAACGCGGCTTTATCATCGGGGTTAGCTTTAATATGCGCCTCAAATTCAGCCTTGGTCATATCGGCGGGGTAAAACCCTGCGCCTTTGGGGCATGGCGTATCGCCGTAAAAAACATGGCCTTCATTGAGCGTGTCGCAAACGCCATAATGCAGATCGAACATGGACAGCATGAGCGGGTCGCCCGATGCCGCAATTTCTTCGCGGATCGCGGGATTGTTCGGGCCAAGTTGGCGGATGTAAATTTGGTCGATATAAACGCTCGCTTCGATCAGTAGATTGACAACTTTGCGCTCCTCAGCGGTCAGAAACGATGTATCTGCGTCCATTGTGATCGGCGCGACTTTGTCATGCTCGGTTTGAAGGTCATAGCTCTTCATAGCCTTTGTCTCGGAGACATTACTTGGATTTGAGCTATCCGCGGGCTTGGGGCTACAGCCTGCAAGAAGTGCAGCGGCGGCGATAGTGGTAAGAAGAATGCGCATAATATATCCTTTTAAGTTGCCACAGTTTAGGCAGATAATTTGTGTCCTGCAATCGCGTTATTCAGGCTTCCCATAATGACGCGCCGCGCCTAAAAGCAAGTTATGACACAGATAAAAATCGTTCGAACATTGCGCGACCTGCGCGGGCAAATTTGGGAATGGCGCGGGAGCGGCGAAACCATTGGATTCGTGCCCACCATGGGCGCGCTGCATGACGGGCATTTATCCCTGATCCGTCTGTCCCATAAACACACAAGTAAATCCGTGGCGAGTATTTTCGTCAACCCGACACAATTTGCGCCGGGCGAAGATTTTGAAAGCTATCCGCGCACCGAAGAAGCCGATGTGGCCGCGCTAGCCAGCGCCGGATGCGATCTGGTTTACATCCCTGAGCCCGGGTCGATGTATGAGGAAAATCACAGCACCAGCATTCATATTACCGGCGTGGCCGAGAGCCTTGAGACCGATCACCGGCCGACCTTTTTTGACGGCGTCGCCATTGTGGTCGCCAAGCTGCTCAATCGCTGCGCGCCCGATGTGGCGATATTTGGTGAGAAAGATTACCAACAGCTGGCCACAATCCGCCGCCTCGTCATTGACTTGGATATGCCCGTGAAAATCGTCGGCGCGCCGATTGCGCGCGACGCGCATGGCCTAGCGCTGTCCTCGCGCAATCAATATTTCGATGTCGAAGGCCTCGCGCTGGCGCGCAAACTCAATGTCATTATGCAGGACTGCGCCGAGAAAATGCGCGGCGGCATGAATGTCGACCTCGCCGCAGCGCAGGCGAAACAGACATTTCTAGACACAGGGTTCGAGTCCGTCGACTATGTCTCCGTCGCCTCAACCCATTCTCTCACTCCGCTCGCCGGCGGCATATTAGACCGCCCCGCGCGGCTGCTCATTGCCCTGCATTGCAAAGGCGTGAGGCTGATTGATAATTGCGAGATTTAGAGAAACACCAAAGCCAAGAACACAACCAAGCCCGCTGCGCTGACCATAATCGATTGTCTGCGCAGAACTTTGGAGGCAAGGCCGAGCCAGAAGCCGGACAGGACGACAAAGAACAGAGCGAGCGCGACGAATTTTTGATACCATTTAAACGCCACAGGGCCGTGACCTTTGTGCAGCTCCATCGCGGCGGCGACAAAATTCGGTGTCTTGCGCGCGGCGGTCATGACGCCATTTTTATTTTCAAATTGATAATATGCGCGCGATGTCGGGCGCGTTTGAATGACATTGCCGCGATTTTTAATATACTGAAATTTCGCGCTCTGGCCTTGATCCGACAGGAATGTTTTAACGTCGGCCTCTAAGGTCGGGCTTTTGAAATCTAGCATGACGCCTGCAGGAACGCTTAGAGGTTCGCTGGATATATTGCCCTTTTGCCCCATCAAATAGAGCCCGCCGGAAATCGCGACAAGAATGAATGCCGGAGCCATAAAGGCGGCAAGGATAAGGTGGAGCTTGATAATCAATTGTCGGGTCATGCCTTGCTATATGCGCAATTAAATCGCGCCGCAATATCTATTTGAGAATGACTCGCACGAGGAGATCGCCGCACTTGCCCATTGCGATGCAGCGCGCCCGCTGTTAGGACGCGCCAAACCTATAACTATGAGGCCTCGCCATGAAAATGAACGGCAATGAAATCCGCATCGGCAATATTATCAAGCACCAAGACACGCTCTGGGTTGCGGTAAAATGTAATGCGGTAAAACCCGGTAAAGGCGGCGCCTTTAATCAGGTCGAGCTTAAGAACATCCTCGATGGGCGTAAGCTCAATGAGCGCTTTCGGGCCTCTGAAACCGTTGAGCGCGTGCGCTTGGATCAAAAGCCGCATAGCTATCTCTATGCCGAAGGCGATATGCGCGTTTTCATGAATAGCGAAAACTATGAGCAAATCTCGATTAGTGATGAATTTATTGGCGACGCGGCTGTCTATCTCAATGACGGCATGGAAGTTCAGCTTGAGTTCTACGAAGATCGCCCAATCAGCGTTGAGCTGCCTGAGCAAGTCACGCTGGAAATCACAGAGACTGAGCCTGTCGTCAAAGGTCAAACCGCGGCCAATAGTTATAAGCCTGCCATACTCGAAAACGGCGTGCGTACATCCGTTCCGCCCTTTGTGTCCGAAGGCACAAAGATCGTCGTCATGACGGCGGACGGCTCTTATATTAAACGCGCAGAATAGGCGAAAACAATGGCACTCTCCCCCTTGATGGCCGTCATGCAAAGCGCGGCCCGTAAAGCTGCCCGCAGTCTTTTGCGTGATTTTGGCGAAGTCGAAAATCTACAGATCTCGCGCAAGGGGCCTGCTGACTTTGTGTCCAATGCCGATAAGCGCGCCGAAGAAATTATCTTTGAAAATCTGCGCCGTGATCGCCCGGGCTTCGGATTCATCATGGAAGAAGGCGGCACCGCCAAAGGCACGGATAAGCAAAATACATTCATCGTTGATCCGCTGGATGGAACAACAAATTACCTTCACGGCATTCCGCATTTCGCCATTTCTATTGCGCTAGAGCGTGAGGGCGAACTCATTGCAGGCGTGGTTTATAACCCAGCCGTGGACGAGATGTTTTACGCCGAAAAAGGCAAAGGCGCCTATCTTGACGCGCAGCGCGCCATGGGTGAGCAGCGCCTGCGCGGGGCCAGCCGCGAGAATTTCAACGAAAGCCTCTTTGCCACCGGCATGCCTTTTTTGGGCAAGCCCGGTCACGCGCAATTCCTTAAAGGCCTTCACAAGGTTATGGCCCAAACGGCTGGCGTGCGCCGACAGGGCAGCGCCGCGCTTGATTTAGCGTGGACGGCTGCGGGCCGTTATGATGGATATTGGGAACGCAATCTGCAATTATGGGACGTTGCCGCCGGTATCGTCATTGCGCGTGAAGCGGGACTGAAAGTCTGGGAGCTTGATAATAGCGCCGCAGACATTAACGGCCACAATCCGCTCAGCGGAAATGTCATTACCGCGAATGAGCACCTCATCGATGATCTTAAGGGCTGTGTTGAGGGCGTTTAAAGCTTCCTCTTAAGCAAGCCGCAAGGCTTTTCTGATATGCCTCTGTGCTATGAGCGTGGGTATTATCATAAGTTTAGTGTGCGCAATCCTCATTAGCGCGCTGGGGGTAATCCGCCTTAAATCGCTCATTGATGATTGGTATAATGGCAATCTCTTTCATATTGCGACGCCCCTTACAGGCTGGATCATAACGATCGCAATCCCCTTGGCTTTGATGTCGTTATTCTTTGATAGCCCAAACGCGTTTTCACATTGGGTTTTTGTCGAAGGTTATGCCGGTCCATTAGAGATGCCGCATTTCAAACCCTATGCCGCTTTAACCTTTGTTTTGGGCTTGATGCTCGGCGAACTCTTCAGGATTAATTTCAACAGCGCTGTTGATGCCGCGAAAAGGTCTGATGAAGAAGAATATGAAGCGCAGCGCGCCAAATATGCCTCTCAAGAATCCCATACGGATTATTTCAAACGCCGCCGCGAACAGGCATGGGGCAATAGCAACTATGCGCGCAGCCGCGCCAAATATACCCAGCAAGAGCGGCGTTACGCCCCGCCAAAGAATGACGCGCAAACCCATCTGGCAGTGCTTGGCCTAGAGGGCAGACCTCCGCATAAAAAGATAAAATCGGCCTATCGCAAGCTCGCCCGAAAATTCCATCCCGATACGCTTATGTCGAAAAACCTGACCGCTGCGCAGATGAAAACATCAGAAACCCGCATGAAACACATCAACTTGGCCTATGATTGGCTGTGCGATAATTATGTTTAACACATAGATATACCGCTAAGGCTTGAACCGCGCGAGTAAAGCCGCAAATAGACACTATGTCATCTTACCGACCAGACCCTGTTTTGACGGCTATTTTAGGCCCGACCAATACAGGCAAAACGCATTACGCCATAGAGCGTATGCTGGGCCGGCGCTCAGGCGTGATTGGCTTGCCGCTGCGCCTTCTGGCGCGCGAAGTCTATGACCGGATAATCAAGCTCAAGGATAAACGCCTTTGCGCGCTGATTACGGGCGAAGAAAAGATCATTCCGCCCGGCGCGCAATATTTTGTCTGTACCGTCGAAGCCATGCCGACCACGCGCGAATTTGCCTTTGTCGCCATCGATGAAGTCCAGCTCTCGGCCCATAAAGAACGCGGGCATATATTTACAGATCGCCTGCTCAATATGCGGGGCACGGAAGAGACATTATTTTTAGGCGCGGACACACTTCGCCCCATTGTGCGCGATCTTGTCCCTAGAGCCCGTCATGAGACGCGAGAGCGGTTTTCGACATTGTCCTTTGCCGGGGCAATGAAAATGTCCCGCTTGCCCAAACGCAGCGTCATTGTCGCCTTTACCGCCGCAGAGGTCTATGGCCTCGCCGAAATGATGCGCCGGCATCGCGGCGGCTCTGCGGTCGTTATGGGCGCGCTCTCCCCGCGCACGCGCAATGCCCAAGCCGAGCTTTACCAGAGCGGCGAAGTGGACTTTCTGATTGCGACAGACGCCGTCGGCATGGGGCTTAATCTGGACGCGGATCATGTCGCCTTTGCCTCTATGCGCAAATTTGATGGTCAGCGCCGCCGCTATCTGACCAGTATGGAAGCCGCCCAAATTGCGGGGCGCGCAGGGCGTTTTCGCAATGCCGGGACATTTGGCACAACAGGCAAATGCCTGCCGATGGACGAGGACATGGTGGGGCGCATAGAAAACCACATGTTTGACCCGCTACGCTATGTCGAATGGCGCAATAGCGCGCTGGATATGAGCAGCGCAGACCGCCTTGCCTTTACCCTCAATAAACCGCCACAAAAAAAACGCCTGCGGCGCGTCAAAGATATTAGCGATGAAATTGCCCTATCGCGCTTCATGGAATCCCCTGCCCTGATTGACGGGGTGAAAGGGGAGTGGGAGGTCAAACGCCTTTGGGAAGTGTGCCAAATTCCAGATTTTCGTAATCTGTCTCTTGATAGCCATTTCAAGCTGCTCAGCGACGTCTATGGCCATCTCAAAGACGGCGGCGGAAGCCTGCCCGAAGATTGGCTGGAACACCAAGTGCAGCGGCTAAATCATATAGATGGGTCGATTGATACATTATCGGCGCGCCTAGCTAATATTCGCACATGGACATATGTGGCCAATAAAGCTGCGTGGTTATCTGATTCAAAACATTGGATTGAGCGCACACGCATGATAGAAGACAGACTTTCTGACGCGCTTCATGAAAGGCTCTTGCAAAAATTTGTCGATCGGCGCACTCAGGCTCTCCTTAAAGGATTAGGACGCAAAGCATTTATGGATATTCAAATCTCTTCCGAAGGCGAAGTGACAGCAGACGGCCATTTCGTTGGCCGCCTCACCGGATTAAAATTCACAGCAGATGAGCAAGCCAGCGGGCTTGAGGCCAAGGCGTTGCGCGAGACCGCAGAAAAGGCCGTTGCGCCCGAA
>CALKXN010000123.1 GCA_938003555.1 uncultured Robiginitomaculum sp.
AAAGCGGCAGTTTTCCGCAGAAAACAAGGGCTTTTCCGCTGTTTTTTGTGCTCACAGATGATTTTCTGGAAAGTTACTGATTCGGTCGTAAATCTGAGGCTTGTGGCGTTGCAGCCGTCAAAATTCTGCTGCGTCGCAGTGGTATGTCTATAAATGATGAGAATTCTGGGTGTTGTAGGCATGTGAAGGAATTTGACGGAGCTACACAATGTGTTGTATGACTAAAAAAACAAACAACAAGATGCCGGGTGTAGTCCTAGAGCATCAAAAGGCGGTGGACATGCGGGGGTTGACGCATATTTTGCGAGCGGTAGTCGCGCGCACGGCATTAACGTTGCCTAAAAGCCATGACGGCTACATACTGGATATCTATCACTGGATATCAAGAGCTGCTTCGGGTTATCCATTCACATTTTTATTGGGCAAGATCGCATCGCGCTGTGATGTGATCCTCTGGAATAGGGTTGGAGGCTCCAACAATGATCATACACGCATGCGTGACGCCTCACACTATTTTTCAGTCGTCCATTTTCCAAAATTAGTTTCTTCGGGGAGTAAGTCATGACCGTAGCAGGTTTGGCCATAATCATGTTTTTCGGTGCGCTTGTTGCGATACCTTGTGTCGTGCACTTTACGGAAGTAGTGAAAAAGTATGTGCGTGCCACTCCGGATGAAGAGCCGGTGACGAATATGTCCGTGACAATTTCCTTTGATTTGGTCCCGCTTATAAATAAACTGAGGCTCGATGGGGCAATTATTCGAATCCTCGGTGACGATGGTGCGTACCTCGCGTATGAAAGATCTCTGTCAAATTTGATCTTCCATCCGATCAGAACTCTGAAAAGCATCTACTTTCAGTTTTCGATTGGCAGGTGGCTGAAGCGAGGTGCTTCGGTCCACTATTTGTTTTTGAACCCAACTGCGTCACAGGAGTTGAGGTTGAAGAAGTTGACGGCTCAGCTTGGAGAGAAGTTCATAGTTACTAAGCTCGGTGACGTCGCTGATCAAGATCGAGAAAAGGTGAAGAGAATACTTGAGCGTTTCGAGACTCTACACCCCACATTAATCGAAACAAATGAGGGTAATGCATTTTGGGTAGAATATCATCACCCCAAAGAGTCTACCATTGCTTATGCGACGAAGTTTGTTTCTCCGCGCGCTATTCAAAAACCTGCGGAGAATGAGGAATTTGAAGTTTACAACCTACAGTTTGAAGCCCTAAAACCATATGAGTTACCGATAGCGGCATAAAGACCGCCAATATTAAACGGGGTTGTTTAGGGATGGATTTGACGGGGGTCGTCGGCCTTGCTGGGCTGATAGCTGTTTTGGTTGGCGTAAGCATACTTTCAATCGCAAGTATGACGCTAACTTCAAACATTGCAGGAACAGCTAACGCTACAAGAGACCGCAACGTATCGATCGGTGAGAACGCCGATGGGGTGGAGGTTTTTCGGGATGTGAAATGGTATTCCGCAACTAATGCGGATGCCCATTCACTTCGAAAAAGCCTTGTGCTGTATCCGGCATTTGTATTTTGGTTTTATGGCGTGGTTTCCTTACCGATTTTAGGTATGTTGACTGCTTTGGCGTTCGGTGAAGCTACTATAGTTGAGAGTCAGACGGGGGCACTGAACGTGGTACTAGCTGATAGTCCAGCCGCATGGGCAACTGTCTTATTCGATCATAACCTAGTAGATTTCGTTCTGCCTACTGCGACTTTCTACTGCGTGTTTGTGGTGTTCTCTCAAGTGCGATTTAAGAAACGGTTGTACCGCATGTATGAGGCGCTTGAGTCTGTAATGAGCGAGGATCGGGCACGAGTTTTAGGTGGCGATTAAGTGCGATTGAAAACAAAAGCGGCCTTAGTCTGAGGCTATCACAGCGCCTACTAACTGGTCAGTTGCCGAAGCCATTTCCAACCGTTGTATTTGTCGCCGCTCTTCTTGTAGTGACGATATCGTCTAAGCGACTCCCATGACCTATGCCCAGTAACATCAGCAACGCGATCTACGTTCCAGTTCATTTCAAACAGCCTTGAAGTCCCTTCGTGGCGTAAGTCGTGAAAGTGCAAGTCATCTATCTCCAAGAACTTGCAGGCGTCGGTAAAGCGGCGACTGATCGTATCTGAATGATATGGGAATATGAATTTCTGTTTCCTGTCAGGTTTTGGCAGCGCCGCTATCATTTCGCGGCAAGGGTCGGGCAGGGTGCACCACGTATCGTTCCCTTTCTTGTCGCCGGGGTGTTTCATGTCACGAACCAATACACGGGTTTCGTTGGTGTTTTCATCTGGTTCGTAATCGGCCCAAGTGATCCGACAAATTTCCGCCTGACGGCGGGTACTGAACAAAGCAAAGGCAGTTATCACGTGCATGGGGACAGCCCTTGGGTCATGTGCGCTAGACTTGTGAAAATGAGCCATGATCCGGTTCATTTCTGCCAGCGTTGGGCGTCTGTCTCTTTCTTTGGCTTTTGCTCTGACGCCCAATTTTCCGAGCGCTTTCATAGCGTCTTTCATAGCCATTTCATCGACAGAAAAGCCCCACAAGGGTCGGGCAACTGAAAATACGCCGGACAAGTGTTGTAGATAGTTGTTGACGGTTGCCGCTGACGTAACGTTGGGTCGCTCCCACAACTGGTTCGCAAAATCTGAAATGTCAGCGCTCGTTATCTCTTCGAACCGCATTTCCGAAATGTC
>CALKXN010000124.1 GCA_938003555.1 uncultured Robiginitomaculum sp.
TTATTGGTAAAAATGTAGTTTTTGCATCCAACACGTCAACACTTCCAATTGGCGGTCTAGCCAAGAATAGTTCCCGTCCGGATCGATTCATCGGCATGCATTTCTTCTCCCCCGTAGAGCGCATGCCGCTTCTGGAGATAATTCCGCATGAAGGCACAGGCGACCTCGCTATGGCTGCCGCGTTTGATTATAATAAGAAAATTCGCAAAACGCCGATTGTTGTCAAAGACGTTCGCGGCTTCTTTACCAATCGCGTTTTCCCGCCTTATGCCAATGAAGCCAGCCTGATGGTCACCGAAGGCGTGTCTATGGCGCTGATTGAAAATTGCGCGCTAAGCCTTGGCCTCCCCATTGGCCCGCTGGCTGTATCGGATGATACAACCCAAAAACTTGGCTATGACATCATGACGTCTACCCGCGAAGAAATGGGCGATAAATATGTCCCAAGCGGAACCGAAGAGTTCATGGAAAATATGGTCGTGAAATGGAAACGCGCCGGACGCCGTTTTGGCGCAGGGTTCTATGATTACGCCGAAGACGGCAAGCGTCTGGGTCTATGGAAGGGCATGACGGATCACTATCCACTGGCCGAAAATCAGCCGACTGCGGATGAAGTCAAGCAGCGCATCATGTATGCGCAGCTTATCCCGACGGCGCATTGTTTTGCCGAAGGCGTTGTCCCGGATCCGCAAAGCGCTGACCTTGGCGCGATCTTTGGCTGGGGCTTCCCGCCCTGGACCGGCGGCCCGCTATCATATATCGACACAATCGGTCTTGAGGCGTTCGTTACCACCGCTGATCGCCTCGCGCAGCAGCATGGCGCGCGCTTTACCCCGCCGCAAAGCTTCCGCGATATGGCCGAAAAAGGGGAAACCCTTTACGGCGGCGACGCTCCAAAGGCGCACAGCAAATCTGCGCTAAAACGCATGCTCGAAGTCGATGTCGTAAAAATCGCCAACGCCATGGGCATCTCCGCTAGCGTAGACGACCTTAAAGGCGATACGATTGATAAGATTTTGAAAAAGCAGAGCGCTTAGGCAGAGCGCTTAGGCCTTGCTGCAAAGTCTAAGAAAACCCCGCCTTGCGCGGGGTTTTTTATTGCGCAAATCCCGCCGCAAACGCCCTAGCCCTGCCTTGTCAAATCTGGCAGACACAAACAAATGCAAGGTTAGGGTAATATGACGACGTTCAAATCTAAAGTCGCTGTCGGGTCAGAGCGCTTTGAGCAGCACAAATCGGCGATGTTTGAAAAGATCGCGCAAATGCGTGATTTGGAAAAACGCACGATTGATAAAAGCGAGCTGCGCCGTCCTGTTTTCGAAAAACGCGGACAATTGACGCCCAATGATCGTCTTAAACGTTTGCTTGATCCGGGCATGCCGTTTTTACGCTTGTTCAATATGGCCAATTATCTGTGGGACGATAAGAACCCGGAAACCTCCCTACCCGGCGGGTCATCCATTCTGGGTATTGGCTATGTGTCAGGCGTGCGCTGTATGGTCTGGGTCGATGATAGCGGCATTCGCGCAGGCGCGGCCACTACAGGCGGCTGGCAGGCCGCCCGCAAGGCGCAAGAAATTGCCATGCGCCAAAAGCTCCCTTTCATCCATTTAGTCGAAAGCGCAGGCGCGAATTTGATGGAATATGAAGTCGAGCTTTGGGCCAATGCGGGCGTGATTTTCCGCAACCTTGCCACAATGAGCGCAATGGGCATTCCAACGCTCGTTGTCCTCCACGGCCCGTCCACAGCGGGCGGAGCCTATATGCCCGGCATGAGTGATTATGTTGTCGGCGTGAAAAATAACGGCCTTGCGGCGCTGGCGGGCGCTGCGCTTGTGCGCGCAGCAACTGGCGAGGTGGTCGATGAGCGCGAACTGGGCGGCACAGAAATGCACAGCAGCGTCTCAGGCGTGATTGAATATCTGGCCGAAGATGACGCGCATGGCATTGCCATTGCTCGCGACATTATTGACGGTCTGGGCTGGAATGAACGCACAGATATTAAACCGCCGCGCGGCTTTGAGCCGCCAAAATACGACCCTGAAACAATCGCCGGAAGCGTACCAACAGAATACACTACGCCCTATGACATTCGCGAAGTTATGGCGCGTCTTTATGATGGTAGTGAGTTTGAAGAATTTAAATCACGCTACGGCCCCGCTACGATTTGCGCCCAAGGGCGCGTCATGGGCATGCCCTGCGCGATGATCGGCAATAATGGCCCGATTGATCCATCCGGCGCGACCAAGGCCGGACAGTTCTTTCAGCTTTGTGATAGCGCGGATATGCCAATTGTCTTTTTGCATAATACGACCGGCTATATGGTCGGTACGGAATATGAGCAGGCCGGTATGATTAAGCATGGATCAAAGATGATCCAAGCCGTATCCAATGTGCGCGTCCCAAAAATTAGTTTCTATATCGGGGCGAGTTTCGGGGCCGGAAATTATGGCATGAATGGCTATAGCTACAGCCCCGACTTTATCTTTAGCTGGCCCAATTCACGCACGGGCGTCATGGGCGGCGCGCAAGCCGCCAAGACCATGCGTCAAGTGGCTGAAGTTCGCGCAGAGCGTAAAGGCATCCCGCTGGATGTTGCGGCCGCTGACGCGCAGCAAGCCCATATCGAGGCTGTCTTTGATCGCCAAGAGAGCGCGTTTTATTCCTCGGGTCGTACGCTGGATCATGGTATGATTGACCCGCGCGATACGCGCAAAGTCCTCGGCTTTTGCCTCATGACCTGCCGCGAAGCCAAAGCCAGAGAGCTTAAATCCAACACCTTCGGCGTAGCGAGATTATAATGAGCACAATGATCAAAACCCTCCTCGTTGCCAATCGCGGCGAAATTGCTTGCCGCGTCATGCGCACCGCCCGCGCCATGGGCATTAAAACTGTCGCGGTATATTCCGACGCAGACGACAGCGCTCCACATGTAAAGATGGCCGATATGGCGGCCCATATTGGCGCCTCGCCCGTGGGTGAAAGTTATCTTCGCATTGATAAAATCATCGCTGCGGCCAAAACCTTTGGCGCGGACGCGATCCATCCCGGTTATGGCTTCTTATCTGAAAATGCTGCATTTTCAGCAGCCTGTGATGAGGCCGAAATTATCTTTGTTGGCCCGCCCGTTAAAGCTATTGACGTGATGGGCGATAAAGCAAAATCTAAACGCGCAATGATCGCCGCAGGCGTGCCTTGCGTGCCCGGATATCAAGGCGAAGATCAGAGCGACGCCGTGTTGATCGCCGAGGCCAAAACCATTGGCATGCCCGTTATGGTCAAAGCCGCAGCGGGCGGCGGTGGACGCGGCATGCGCCTTGTCCATGACGAGTCCGAACTCGCGAACGCCATCAAACTCGCGCGATCTGAAGCTAAAAATGCCTTTGGTAATGACCAACTGATTGTTGAAAAAGCCATCATTGAGCCGCGCCATGTGGAAATACAAGTCTTTGCGGATAAATCCGGTCACACTATTCATTTGGGCGAGCGCGACTGCTCCGTTCAGCGTCGCCACCAAAAAGTCCTCGAAGAAGCGCCCTGTCCTGTCATGACGCCCGAGCTGCGCGCCGCGATGGGCAAGGCCGCTGTTGATGCGGCCAAAGCCGTCGATTATGTGGGCGCAGGCACAGTCGAATTTCTACTGGCGCAAAATGACGAGTTTTATTTCCTTGAAATGAACACCCGTCTTCAGGTCGAGCATCCTGTAACGGAACTTGTGACGGGTCTGGATTTGGTCAAACTTCAAATTATGGCCGCGCAAGGCAACGCGATCGGTATATCCCAAGACGACGTCACATTGACAGGTCACGCGATTGAGGCGCGTCTCTACGCCGAAGACCCCGCCGATGACTTCCTGCCCAGCACGGGACCTGTGCATCTGTTTCATACGCCAGAGGGCGACGGCATCCGCGTCGATAGCGGCATAGAGACAGGCGGCATGGTCTCGCCATTTTACGACTCTATGGTGGCCAAAGTTATTGGCTATGGGGCAACGCGTGAAGAAGCACGCGCCAAGCTTTTGCTCGCGCTATCACAAACCGCATTGGTCGGCGTGAAACATAATCGCGACTTCCTGATGGACGCGCTCGATCAGCCCTTATTTGTCAGCGGCAAAGCCACGACCGCATTTGTCGGGCAGGTTTATGGCGACGACGGATATGAAGCCACACCGCCAAGCCATACTGACCTAGCACTTGGCGCGGCAGTACAGTTCACACTGGCCCAGCAACACTCTGCTGCGCGCGCGGTATCGCCTATGCCCGAGCTTATGGGCTGGCAGAGCGCCGCGCCAATCCCGACGCCCTTTATCTACGGCGAAACATTGGTTGAAGTTATCGCAACAGGTCAAGTCCTCACCGTGACAATTGCCGATGAGACATTCGTTATGACGCCCCTTTATTTGGCCGACAACCAAGCTCAATTTGAGCATAATGGCGCGAAAATCGGACTGACATATTACGCGGCAAATACCGCCAATATTCATATTACACGCCAGACCAAAAGCTTTGCGCTTATGAACCTCGCGGGCGGCAGCGCAGGCGATGAAGACAAAGCGGGCGATGGTTCAATCGCCGCGCCGATGCACGGCTTACTGCTTGAGATCAAAGTTAGCGCGGGAGATAACGTGAAGACTGGCGACACTCTAGCCGTATTAGAGGCAATGAAAATGCAGCATGAAATTCTGGCCGATATTGACGGCACGGTTGATGAAATCTATGGCAGCGCGGGAGTGCAGATCGCAGCTGATGATCTGATTCTAACGATCACGCCCGCTAAGGAATAGCCCATGAGCGCCACACGCATTGACGGAAAAGCTTACGCAGAAGGCCTGCGCGGCCGTGTTGCACAGGCCGTGACGACGCTATCCGGGCAACCCACATTGGCCGTTGTCCTCGTCGGGGATGATCCGGCCAGTCATGTTTATGTGCGCAATAAAATTAAGTTCACCGAAGAATGCGGTATGCGCAGCGTCGAGCACCGCCTGCCTGCTGACGTTTCCGAAGATGACGTCGTTGCGATCGTCAAACAGCTTAATAGCGACGACAGCGTCAACGGCATTTTGGTTCAACTGCCTCTGCCCAAGGGGCTAAACTCTGACCGCGTCATTGCGCAAATTCACCCTGACAAAGACGTTGATGGCCTGACAGAAACCTCCGCAGGTCGTTTATCTTTGGGCAAACCCGGCCTTCGCCCCTGCACGCCCAGCGGCTGCGTGATGCTGGCCAAAGACGCACTTGGCGACTTAACCGGTAAGAGCTGCGTGATTTTAGGGCGCTCCATTCTGGTTGGCAAACCTGCCGCGCTATTATTTCTCGAGCAAAACTGTACCGTCACAATTGCGCATTCCCGTACGAAAAACCTCGAGGAGGTCTGCCGCGGCGCGGATATTCTTGTTGCCGCTGTGGGCCGCCCGCAAATGGTCAAAGCCGATTGGATCAAGCCCGGAGCCTGCGTGATTGATGTCGGGATCAACCGTGTCCCATCCCTTAAATATC
>CALKXN010000125.1 GCA_938003555.1 uncultured Robiginitomaculum sp.
GCCATGACGACCGGATATAATGATACGCCCGAAAAAGCGTCACGCCCCTATGATGAAGGCCGCGACGGCTTTTTGATGGGTGAGGGCGCAGGCGCTGTTGTGCTCGAGGATTACGAGCACGCCAAAGCGCGCGGCGCAACGATTTACGGCGAATATCTCGGCTATGGTCTGTCCGGTGATGCCTATCATATCACTAGCCCATCTCCGGACGGGGATGGCGGCTACCGCGCGATGAAAGCGGCGCTCAAAGACGCTAATATTAGCGAAACAGATATTGGCTATGTAAATGCGCACGGCACATCAACGCCGGTTGGTGATGAAATCGAAGTGCGCGCCGTAGAGCGCTTATTTGGTGACCATGCTAAAAACGCGACAATGTCCTCAACCAAATCCTCTATCGGGCATTTGCTCGGCGCGGCGGGCGCGGTTGAGTCGATCTTTTCGTTACTTGCGCTGCGCGATCAAATGGCGCCGCCGACGCTTAATTTGGATAACCCATCCGTCGACACAAAAATGAACCTCGCGCCGCACAAACCTGTGCCGTTTAAAGGCGACGCCGTTTTGTCCAATAGCTTTGGATTTGGCGGAACAAATGCGGCTCTGATTTTCGGTAAAGTGTAAATGGCCAGAGCCAAGGCGAGAAAGCCCCAAGCGAATATTCCAGAGGCTAAAATCCCGAAACGCAGTAAGCTTGCGCTTGCTGTCGTCGCCCTTGGTGGTGTGTTGACGCTAACGGTTGGCGTCGTCCTGGCGGCCTATGCTTTCGTTCAATATCAGTATAATGCTGTGCCGAAGGAGACACCTAAAACCGTGACCGTGGATGTGCCGCGCGGCACGGGCTTGTCCACAATGGCCAGCCGCCTTGAGGCTGATGGCATCATTAAAAGCGCATTCTATTTTAAATTGGTCACAAAGCTTGAAGGCAATGAAGCAGGGCTTAAAGCAGGTGAATTTGAGGTCCAACTTCCGGCGAGTATGAAAAGTGTTTTCGCGCAGCTGGCTGAGGGTAAACCGATCCAATATAGCTTTACGGCGCCCGAGGGACGCACGAGCGCGCAAATTATTCGCGCGCTTAGCTCGGCAGATAAATTAACGGGTGAGATTGCAAACCTTCCCGCGGAAGGCTCATTATTGCCCGAGACATATTTGTTTTCGCGCAATGCCAGCCGTGACAGTGTCTTAAAATCTATGGCGAACGCGCAGGATAAGGTGATTGATACGCTATGGGAAAACCGCGCGCCGGACTTACCCTTTTCAACAAAACGCGAGGCGATAATTTTGGCCTCTATCGTGGAAAAAGAAACAGGCGCAGACGGAGAACGCGGGCATGTTGCGGGGGTCTTTGTGAACCGTTTGCGCCGCGGCATGCGCCTTGAGAGCGATCCGACGATAATTTACGGCATTACCAAAGGTGAAATCCTAACAGGCCGTGATGGCAAACAACGCGGCCTGCGGCGCAGCGAAATTGATCGCAAAACCGATTGGAACACGTACCAAATTGATGGTCTGCCGCCGACGCCGATTTGCAATCCTGGGCGCGACGCAATTGCCGCAGTGCTGAACCCGCCGGCCACTGATGATCTCTTCTTTGTCGCGGACGGGACGGGCGGTCACGTTTTTGCGAAGACCTATAAACAACATCTTCGTAATGTCGCCCAGTGGCGCAAAATCGAAGCTGAGAGAAAGCGCGGACGTTAATGGCCATATGCTCCATGACTGGATTTGCACGCTGTAGCGGCGAGCATGAGGGCGTGGCGTGGCAATGGGAACTGCGCAGCGTCAATGGGCGCGGCCTTGATGTGCGACTGCGGCTGCCTAGCGGGTCGGAAATGCTTGAGCCCCGCGCACGTAAAATTATTACCTCAAAATTATCGCGCGGAAATGTTCAAGGCGCTTTATCGCTATCGCGAGCTGGCGCGCCGGGCGATATGGAGCTTGACCGAGACCTGCTGGGCGGTCTTGCAGCGGAACTGGGCTATCGTGATGCCAAAGATTTAGACCCAATTGTTATGGCTGGGCTGTTCACTGTTCCGGGCGTCGTGCGCCCCAGCAGCATTCCGGCTCTGAGTGAGGATGATGTCACTTTGCGTAATACAGTGCTGGATGGCCTGAAAGATTGCGTTACCGCGCTGATTGAGGCACGCGCCACCGAAGGCGCGGCTTTGCGCGATGACGTCATGTCCATTGTCGATACATTGCGCGCGCTCACCCATGACGCGCAGGCGCAAGCCAAAGCCAGCAGCGCGTTAATGAAAGACGAGCTTGCCGCTAAGTTTACAGAGCTTTTAGGTGAGCAGCTTAGCGAAGAGCGCCTTGCGCAAGAAGCTGCGCTTTTGGCGATTAAAGCGGATGTGCGCGAAGAAATTGACCGTCTTGATGCCCATATCGCCCAAGCGGGCACGCATTTAACAGGGCGTTCGCCTGTGGGCCGCAAGCTAGATTTTTTAGCCCAAGAATTTAACCGCGAAATAAATACACTTTGCAGCAAATCAGGTGACGTCGTCTTGACCCGAATCGGGCTTGATTTGAAAAGCGCGAATGAGCAGTTTCGCGAACAGGTCGCCAATATAGAATAGGGCATTGCCCGTTTCAAACAGGGCTATGCCCAGTGGAGTATATATGTCCAAACGCCGTGGATTGATGATTGTCCTGTCCAGCCCGTCAGGGGCGGGCAAGACCACACTCACCCGTAAGCTCCTCGCTGAAAATGAGGATATGCAAATGTCTGTTTCGGCCACGACGCGTAAGCCGCGTACGGGCGAAACACCGGGTAAAGATTACGACTTTGTCGAGAAAGGCGAATTTGAAGCCATGCTCGCCGATAATGCGTTTTTGGAATATGCCAAAGTCTTCGATAATTATTATGGCACCCCCGCACAGCCTGTTCAAGACGCGCTTGCCGAAGGGAAAGACATCATCTTTGATATAGATTGGCAGGGCGCGCAGCAGCTGACGCAAGCCGCCGCCGATGATCTCGTTAAAATCTTTATTCTCCCGCCCAGTAAAGTCGAGCTTGAACGCCGTCTTAAATCGCGCGCCCAAGACAGCGCAGAGACGATTGCAAAGCGTATGAGTAAATCTGCTGGTGAAATCAGTCATTGGGCGGAATATGACTATGTTATCGTCAATGACGATTTGTCTGAGTCGATGGATTCCATCCGTGCTATTGTTACGGCTGAGCGCGCCAAGCGCAAACGCCAGCTTTGGCTCGGGCCATTTGTAAATGACCTGATTCAAGGGCGCTAAATAAAGGATATGAAATGAAGAATACGATAGGTTATATTGCTGCGATGGCCGTCATGTCTGGCGCATTACTCTCTGGTTGTGCAACATCTGGGGATGAGGGCATATACAAACCGCGGGCGTATAAAACGGCTCCACCTTTAGCGTCTGAAAACACGCAGGATCCGAATGCGCCAAATGTTGTTATATCGCGTTACGATGCTGCGCCTTATCTTTTGCAGTCCCGAATTTATGTCGATGGCGTTGAGCAAGTCCGTTTAAAAAATAAACAATATGCCGAAATTAGAGTGGAGCCTGGCGAACATCTATTTGAAGTCAAATATAACCCGATAACAGGTCAACGTGGAACAAAACAATCTTTCACTGTCGAAGACAATAAAGTTCTGGGGCTCAATATTTCTGGAGAATATGACGCTCTGTCTATGATTGCGGGTGTCATAATGATCAGATTGAAACAAGAGGATGCAACGCAACAGGCGAGAGAAGTGAAAAACTGTTGCACCAAAGTTGATGTGAACTAGAGCGCAATCCGATTTCAACCCTATCTGAAAGCCCAGCGGAAACCCGCAAATCTGTTGGCCGCTTGTCCGAAGAGGCCAAGGACGTTGTTCGGCAGCTGCTTTCTGATGACCGCGCGCCGATCCTGCTATCCGGTAAGGCGGGGACGGGTAAGTCTACGCTCATTCGCTATATTCAGGCCCAAGACGCTTTTCCGAAAACCATTGTGCTTGCGCCGACGGGGATTGCCGCGATCAATATTGGCGGACAGACGCTACATAGTTTCTTTCGCCTGCCGCCGCGCATCCTGACCGATGAGGCCCTCAAAGGGCAAAAAGCCAATGCAATGTGGAAGAAGGTCGATCTGATTATCGTCGATGAAGTCTCCATGTGCCGCGTGGATTTAATCGACGCCATGGACCGCATATTGAAAAAAGCGCGTAATAATAGCGACCCTTTTGGGGGGTGCCGCATGTTATTTGTGGGAGACTTCTATCAGCTTCCGCCTGTGGCGCCGCGTGGCGAAGCGCAAATGCTGCATCAAATGGGATATGAGTCTCCCTTTGCTTATAGCGCTCATGTGTTTCGTGAAGAGCCGCTCGCGGTCTATTCTCTGACTCAGGTGTACCGTCAAAACGAGCCGGAGTTTTTGGATATTCTGTCCGACATCCGCAGCGGTCAAGACGTAGAATATGCCTTGGAGCGTCTCAATAATCGCTGCGCTGGGCCGCACCGCGAGGGCGTCACGCCGCTTTTACTGACGGGCACAAACGCCACAGCCGCGCGCTATAACCAAGAAGGGCTCGCTCAAATTGATCTGCCTAGCCTGCATTTTGAAGGTCGTACAAAGGGCAAATTTAATATCAATACAGACCGCCTCGGCGCGCCGCCGCTGTTAGAGCTTAAAATGGGCGCGCGGGTTATGGCGCTTAAAAATGATATGAAGCGGCGCTGGGTGAATGGTTCTATTGGAACAGTCAAAGCGCTCGAGCCCGGCAAGGTCACGGTAGAATTTGATAATGGCAAAACCGGCGTCATAGAGCCGGATGATTGGGACACGATCCGCTATGCGTGGGACGAGGCGGCCAATGCCCCTAAGGCCGAAGTCATCGGGTCATATTCACAAATTCCGCTTTCGCTGGCTTGGGCCGTGACAATTCATAAAGCCCAAGGCCTAACGCTGGATGATGTGCGGGTTGATTTGGAGCGCGGCGCATTTGCGGCGGGGCAGGCCTATGTTGCGCTCTCGCGCTCACGCACGCTCGATGGTTTGTCCTTAACGCGCCCGCTCGGCCCGCGCGATATTATGGTTGAAGAAAGCCATGAAGATGCGCTTCGGCGGTTGAATAGGTAGACCTGTTACAAAGAAAACCCTCATCCGCTGGGCGGAGGCGGGCGCCGCGCCGGGACTCGATGGGCATAGATTTTGGAATGCAAACTTGCCGCGCCGCGCCCTTCGAGCTTAAAGGCCTCAGGACAAGGCGCTAGTTATATAGTCTTTGCTAAAGCCTGCCATTGCTCAGGCGTAACGGTCTCTGCGCGCTGCGTTGGCTCAATGCCAGCCCCGCGCAACCAATCTTCAAGAACAACTCCATGCCTCTTTGCGACGCTCTTAAGCGATTGGCGCAGCATTTTGCGGCGCTGGTTAAAGGCGCCTGCCGTGATTTCGCTGAGTGTTTTAAGGTCTTTAAAACGCTGATCTTTGGGAAGTAAATCCAACACGACGACTGCGCTGTCGACTTTGGGGGGCGGAGTGAAACAATGCGCCGGAACGGACATGGCGATATGGGACGAAGCCACAGCGGCCGTTAGGATCGCGAGGCGGCCATAGGCGCTATCGCCAGGGCGGGCAACGACGCGTTCTGCGACTTCTTTTTGAAACATTAAAACAAGGCGGTCCCAAAAAGGCGGGCTACTTGTCAGCCAATTGGTCAACATTTTTGTGCCAACATTATAAGGCAAGTTCGCGGCAATGCGCGTCACACCTAGCGTGGCCGGATCAACTTTTAAGCCGTCGCCTTCAATAATGGTGAGGCGGTTGTCACTGGCGCGCGCAACATCTTCGAGGAGTGGTAGAAAGCGGCTATCCATTTCAACGGCAGTCACGGCTTTGGCTCCGCACATGAGCAGCGAGCGGGTGAGGCCGCCAGGGCCAGGGCCGATTTCCATGACATGCACATCTGTCAGATCGCCTGTCAGCCGGGCAATACGATCGGTAATATTGGCGTCGAGCAGAAAATGCTGCCCCAAGCGTTTATCCGCGCGCAGGCCGTTGGCGGCGAGCGTTGCAGCAAGGCTGGGAAGATCAGATAGGGTGCTCATGAGTTAAGCCTATGGGTGGACATTTCGCGGGCAATCTTTAGCGCGGCCATAAGACTATCGGGACGTGCAATGCCTTTACCCGCTATGTCGAACGCCGTGCCGTGATCGGGCGATGTGCGCACGATGGGGAGGCCGAGCGTGACATTAACGCCGCCGTGAAAGTCGAGTGTTTTGACGGGGATAAGCCCTTGATCGTGATACATGGCGAGCGCCGCGTCATATCCTGCGCGGGCTTCTGCGTGGAACATTGTGTCCGCGGGCAGGGCGTCGGTGATGTTAATGCCTTCGCCGCGCAGCTGCGCGCAGGCGGGGTTGATCATCTCAATTTCTTTGCGGCCAATACTCCCCTCTTCGCCCGCATGGGGATTAAGTCCGCACACGGCGATACGCGGACTTTCGATACCGAAATCTGATTTTAGCGCGTGATTTAAAATACGCGCGCGCGATTTGATTAAGTCGCCCGTGATTAAGCTTGGCACTTTGGTCAACGGTTCGTGGATGGTGACGAGAGCCACGCGCAAACCCGCCGCTGTAAGCATCATGACAGGGCCGCGCGAGCTATCCATGGCTATATCTTTGGTGAGTTCGCCCAGATATTCCGTGTGGCCGGGATGCGCAAACCCGGCGTCGTAAAGCACAGATTTAGCAATAGGATTCGTCACGATGGCTGCGGCCTGACCTGACGCGGTGAGCTGCGTCGCCAATTGAATAGAGCCGGTAATTAGATCTGCCGCCGCGCTATCTGGCTGTCCGGGGGTGATGTCGGGGCCGCTTAGCTCTAATATAGGCAAGGCGCGCGAGAATATATCTGCGGCCTCTGATATGCGTTCAATGGGCTGCGGCGCGGGAAAATTAAGCGCAGCGCAGGACTGGCGGGCAGATGACAAAGACCCGATTAAGGCAAAGATATTACCTGTGCTGCGCGTTGCAGCCCAAGCCTTCGCGGTGATTTCAGGGCCAATGCCTGCTGGGTCGCCGAGCGTTACGGCGAGGGGGCGCATAGGTTAGCGCGACTCGATGGTCGCGCCGCGGCGAATGTCCCGCAGGTAGCGTTTAGAGCTTTGCGCGATTTGCTGTTCGGTGATGCGGTCTTCGACTTCGTCGCGCGTTGGAATGCCAGCGCCTTGGACTTTGAGGTCACACACCATAAGCGCCATCACGCCATTTGGCGCAGAGATCGGATCAGACAAGCTGCCGACTTCGGTTTCTTCAAGGATTTTCAAAACCGGGCCGCCGACAGCGCTGGATTTGACTTCGCCCATATCAACGACGCTGGCACCGTCAATCGCGTCAGCTGAATCGTCGAGGCTGTCACATGTGACACTTGTTGTTGCCAGGCTGCGTATAGCTGTCTCGGCAGCGCCCTTTGCAGCGTCATTATCCGTTGCCACTCGGACTTGTTTGATTTTGTAAACGCTTTCAGACTCAGACTGACGTTTATCGCGCAGAACGACGACATAGACGCCGCCCGGGACGGGGATGGGGTCAGAAATTTTACCTTTTTCCATCGTCGGTAATACGGCATTGATTTCCGCGCGAAGCTCGCCTTCACGCGTCCACCCAACATCTCCGCCCTTAGCGGATGACGCCGCAGAAGAGAATTGGCGGGCAAGAGCGGTGAAAGGTGCGCCCTTATTAAATTGGATAATCATGGCGCGCGCGCCTTCCATAGCGCCGTCCATGCCGCCAATGTCTTCGGTCGCCTCAATGTAGATTTCAGAAACGAGATAGCTTGGCTTACCGGCATTCGCTGAAAGACGGCGAATCGTCTCGTCGATCTGTGTGTCGGAAACTCGGATGCGGCGGCCAAATCGTCCATTGACGATGCGTTGCCACGCGAGCTCCGCGCGCACTTGATCGCGCAATGTATCAAGCGATACTCCGGCTTGGGACATGCGCCCTGCTAAATCTTCGAGCGAGAGATTGTTACCTTGCGCAAGACGGACAAGGGATTGATCGACTTCTTCGGGTGCAATTTCGAGATCGAATTTTTCAGCTTCTTGCATCTGAAGCCGCTCATCAACCAAGCCGCGTAGCGCTTGGATTTGCATGCGGCGAAAGCTGTCTTCATCCGGTTTTACGCCAGAGGACAGCACCATGAAAAAGACGCGCTGTTGTAAATCCCATGTCGTAATGACATCGTCATTAACTGTCGCTGCGATGCCGTAGCTATCTTGGGCGGTCACAGATGGGGCCGCGAAGACCAAAGCTGCGGGCAGGGCAATCGCGCTAAGAAGCCGCGCGGCGAATTTAACAGGCGAATGGGCCATAATTACAGTCTCTTCCTTACGCAGCACAGCTGCAATTCAGGGGCACATCATAGCCCATTTAGCGGGTGGTGCAATCATATGCATCAGCCTTGAGCCTAATGCACGGGTTAAGTTTCATCCATCTTCAATCGTACACAAGCGTGCAAGACCCAGCAGTAGGACAAATAAAGGTGTGGCCCAAGCAGCAAGTAGAGCAGGGAGTGAGCCAGTTTCACCAAAGGCGGTCATCATGTTATTGGCAAAAAATACCCCAAATCCCAAGGCGCTTCCGATAATAAGCAGTCTTAATGTCCCGCCCGAGC
>CALKXN010000126.1 GCA_938003555.1 uncultured Robiginitomaculum sp.
TGCAAAGTTCAACGCATTCATCGCAAATAAAGACCGTCGGTCCTGCGATTAGCTTTCGAACTTCGTGCTGTGATTTACCACAAAACGAGCAATAGAGCGTGTTTTTGGAATCGCTGTCAGTTGTTTTGCTCATATTTACTCCAGGGGGCGTGATGTCTGTTGCATCACTTTGCAAAAATAGTGCCTATAGGCGCGGTATCACGCCTTTATATGACAGTTAAGTTACAATTTAGTTGAAACCTAACTGTCAATAAAGAGATTTTACGACCTGCCTAGCTCGGCAAGACGTCTTTTGTGTCTGTGCGGCTCTCATAAACATGATCTACGATGCCAAAATCTTTGGCTTCTTGCGCTGTCATAAAGAAGTCGCGGTCGAGCGTCTTCTCAATCGTGGCGTATTTCTGGCCGGTATGTTTGACATAAATCTCGTTCAGACGCTTCTTCATCGCAAGGATATCGTTGGCGTGGCGCTGAATATCAGACGCCTGCCCTCGGAAGCCGCCGGAAGGTTGATGAACCATGACGCGCGCATTTGGCAAAGAGACGCGCATGTCTTTCTCGCCCGCGCAAAGCAGAAGCGAGCCCATAGAGGCAGCCTGCCCCATCACCACGGTTGAAACAGGGGCTTTGATATACTGCATCGTGTCATAAATCGACATACCCGCCGTCACAACGCCGCCCGGGCTGTTGATATACATACTGATTTCTTTTTTCGGGTTCTCGCTTTCGAGGAACAAAAGCTGCGCGCAGATCAAGCTACTCATATTATCTTCGACAACACCGGTCAGGAAGATGATGCGCTCCTTAAGCAAGCGCGAGAAAATATCATAAGACCGTTCACCGCGGCTGGATTGCTCGACAACCATCGGGACAAGGCCCATCATTACTTCATTCGGATCTCTCATTATTATTCCTTAAATTATCAATCAGCCCGCAAATGCGATCCTGCTAGCCTATATCGTGAACAAAAAGTATTACTGTTATATTGATACGCGCAACTTTAATCGCAAGGGCAGATGTGTGTTTGAGGGCAAATTAGCTTAATCTTTCTGCCCGTCACCCTCTGGCTTGACCAGAGCCCCCATCTCTCGATGCACGCCGACTTAAATCAGCTCCCTCATAATGGCAAAATGGATCCGCGTGTCCTGCACCAAGATGACGGCGCGTAGAGACAAACAAAAAAGCCCGACTGAAACAGCCGGGCTTTGAAATTTTTGAACTTTGAAAGACCTACAGGCCTTCATCCTCAGCAAATAGAACGTCTTTTTTGACTTTCTTATCTTTCACTTCAGCAGCCTCGATGATCAGGTCAACGACCTTCTCTTCGTAGATCGGCGCGCGAAGCTGCGCGACAGCATTCGGGTTCTTTTGATAGAACTCAAAGACAGCCTGCTCTTGACCCGGATAGTTACGGGCTTCGCGAACCATTGCCGCTTGCAGCTCTTCATTCGTGATTTGAATATCTTGCTTGGCTCCCATTTCCGCCAAAACCAGACCTAAACGCACGCGGCGCTGAGCGATTTTGCGGTAATCATCTTCAAGCACTTTATCTGTTTTCTTCGCGTCGTCTTCATCAAGCTGTCCGGCTTCTTTTTCAGCCTGAACCTGTTGCCAGATCGCGCCAAATTCAGCTTCAACCATGCCCGGCGGCAGATCAAAGTCATGCAATTTATCTAGCTCGTCTAGGATGACGCGCTTAAGTTTCAGGCGGGACTGACCGTCAATCTCGGCCTTCGCTTGATCTGTAATCGCCGCTTTAAGCGCCTCAAGATCCGCAACGCCGAAACGCTGTGCAAATTCATCGTCCAGATCCGCGTCTTTCGCGCCCTGCACTTCAAGAACTTCAGTTTCAAACACGGCTTCTTTACCGGCCAAATCTTTCGCTTGATATTCTTCTGGGAAAGTTACTGTCACGTCGAGCTTATCCCCGGCCTTTGTGCCGACAAGCTGCTCTTCAAAACCTGGAATGAATGACCCGGAACCAAGAACAAGCTGATGGCCTTCCATCGCGCCGCCGTCAAAAGCCTCACCGCCAACGCGGCCAGTGAAGTTAATCAAAACAGCATCGCCATCTTTGGACTTAGCTGTTTTGGCTTTCTTCTTATATGTCTTCTGCCCTTCGGCTAATTTCGCCATGCGCTCGTCAATATCTTTATCATCGACGTCCATCGTCAGGCGCGTTAGCTTTAACTTAGCTGGATCAGCTGGTTCAAACTCAGGAATGACTTCAACGGATAATTTGTAATCCAGATCCGCATCGCCAGCTGTCAATTTTTCAGCATCAGAATTCATTTCGATCGATGGCTGAACGGCAGGACGTAACTTTTTCTCTTCGAGGAGCTTTTGGCTTGTCTCTGTCACAGTCTCAGTAATGACATCGCTCATGATCGACTTACCGAACATCTTACGAATATGAGCCGCTGGAACTTTAC
This sequence comes from uncultured Robiginitomaculum sp., assembly GCA_938003555.1. Classification (GTDB taxonomy): domain Bacteria; phylum Pseudomonadota; class Alphaproteobacteria; order Caulobacterales; family Maricaulaceae; genus Robiginitomaculum. The sequence continues at coordinate 2,433 of CALKXN010000126.1, forward strand.
CCGGGCGGAAGCCCTTAAGGCGGACTTCGCCTTTCATTTGTTCGATTTTTGCGCTCAACTTTGTCGCCATTTCGGCTTTGTTGACGACAACGTTATAAACGTGTGACAACCCTTTGGTGTCGATATCTTTAATTTCCATGGCTATGTCCTACGCTCGTGCGGGCAGTATTGTTAACGTGCCCGAAGAATCCAATTAGCGCGCCTTATAACGGCTCGCGCGCTAAGCGCAACACATGCGGCGGGCCAATTTCATCAATTTTACAGAGCGCGCCGGTGCGCCGAATCGCGTAGACACAATGATGATGGATATGATGACCTATGATAAGTTATGGATGTTCCTGCTGCCCGTCCTCTTTGGGCCATTCGTTCAGGAAGATCTGGCCGTCATCGGCGCAGCGGGGCTATCCGTCAATAACCCCGCTTTCACGCCCTATATCTTTACCGCTATACTGGCCGGTCTTTTTCTCTCGGATATCTGGAAATACTGGCCGGGCGCGGCGGCGCGCACAAGCCGCAGGGCAAATCGCTACGCGCAAAAGCCCAAAGTTGCCGAATTTGCCCAGCGCATGAAACACCACGCCGGCAAGACGCTCTTTACTGTGCGCTTCCTTCCGCTGGCCCGCATTCCCGCCTATGTCGCCGCAGGATTTATCCAAGTCCCCTATTGGCGGTTCTGTGCGTGGATATTTGTTTCGGCCCTGACTTATATCACATTGTTATTTTGCCTCTTCCACGCGCTAGGCGAAGTGGCGGGCGAGAAAGCCAAAACATTCGTGCCCATTATCGCGGTCGTCATTTTAGGGCTACTCGCCGCAGGACTATATATCCGCCGCCGCATTATAGAGCCGACACCAAAGAACAACCCATAAGATTTTTTACATAACGTGACGATCATCACGTCATATGATGCGCGCCCTTCGTATTTCTCCCTTTCAACTCATGAAAGGAATACACAATGGGACCATCTTACGGGGCCGCAGGGAGTCAGGCATTAAGCCAGCTCAACAATCTACCATTTGATAATATTATCGGAGGGCCGCTCAACGCCGCCATACAAGCACAGGCGCAAGCCGCAGAAACGACGGTCGACTTCATTCAACGCGTTGGCATGCAAGAAGTGAATGGCGAGAAAGAAGCCATTAACGTCCAATTTGTTTACGAAGACAGCACAGGGCAATCTCGGCGGATCACCGTTCCTATTTTGGCGATTGTCCCTATCCCCTTTATCATCATTGATAATGTGAACATTGCATTTAAAGCCAAAATCACGGCATCAACGCATGCGCAATCCAGCTCAGCGCAATCCAGCTCAGGCTATATTAATGGATCAGTGGGTTATCGCGGATCACGTTTCCGCGCGAGCTTGAACGCTGGCTATTCCGCCAAAAAAGACAGTAAGGCCTCGCAAGAGTCCAAATATTCTGTCGAATATACGATGGATGTGCAGGTCAATGCGTCTCAAGCGGGCCTTCCCGCCGGAATGGAAGCCGTCTTAGGCTTTCTGCAGCAAGGCACGCATGAATTGCCGGTTACGCTGCAGGCGAAGGTAAATGGACTTGGTCGAAATTACGGATTAAAGAAAACAGGTAGCACTTTTGCCTTTAACACTGCAAACCCAGCACCAAATTTCTACCTCATCCTTAATGACGCCAATAATCAACCTGTTTTGATTAACGATGCGACCATCACAATTTCTTCGGCCAATGGTTACTTAACCGCAGAGGCCGCAGATGTTGTCGACGGCACGGACACAAATGATGGTATTGCGAGCGTGACTATGAAAATAGGTACCCTCCCAAGTTCGGCAATCGTCGGCGACGAGCTGATTGATGAAGTAACCATTACGGTTGATTACAACGGCGATATTGCAACGCTCTCACGACCTGTAAACCTCCGCGTTGTCTAATCCAAGATAATGTCGACTGACAGCTTCACACTCACGTCTCTTAAGACCGCATTGGACGAAGCTGTCGACCATGCGCAGGCGCACGTCGCCACGCATCTAAAAAACAATAATCGTGTGAGAGTGTCGACCTTATCTATGACGCTCTCACTCACACAATCCGCAGCAGATCAGTTTTCAATCGTAGATCCAGAAGAGTTGGGCACGCATTACGCCCAATATAATTACGCTGAAAACAATCAAAGCACGCTGCAGATTAAACTTTTAAATGAGGAGGCCGAGCGTGCCTGACTTTAATTTACATGAACTCATTTCCGCCCCCATCATTGCGATGAATGAGGCCGAAGCGCAAAACTCAGCGCGCTATGTCGAATTGCTTGAGGATTATGCATTTGATACCTCAGAGAAGGACGGAACCAAGACGTTGTCGACGCTGGCCTTTTCCTATGCGCGCGCCGAACCGGATGGCACAGCCACCTTGCAGAGCGTTGAAATTCCGTTGATCCAATTTCTACCCATTAGCGGCATTGCCATTGATCAAGCCAAATTAAATTACGCGCTAAAGATAAACCCCGCCGCCGAAAAATCATCTGGCAGGCTTCGTATGTTAGGACGTTTGGCCGAAAACAATGAAAGCCACTCCCCGCTAAGCGGAAACCTGAATATAGAACTACACTTGAAACAAGTGGATATTCCCCAAGGCGTGCTGTCTTTGCTTGAAACGTC
>CALKXN010000127.1 GCA_938003555.1 uncultured Robiginitomaculum sp.
ATGACTTAAGTTTTCTGCTTGCTACTATTGAGCAAGGCTCCGAGACCGCCAACCGTTGCGGCAAGTGAGCTAAGCTCTGCCGGGACAATAATTGTTTTTTGGTTAGGCGATTTGGCCAGCTCTCCAAAAGCTTTGACATATTCTTGCGCAACGAAGTAGTTGATCGCGTTGACGTCACCTTTGGCAATCGCTTGGCTGACCATATGCGTCGCTTTGGCTTCGGCCTCGGCTTCACGTTCACGACCCTCAGAGTCGAGGAAGGCAGCTTGGCGGCGACCTTCGGCCTCGCGAATGGCGGCTTCTTTCTCACCTTCGGCGCGCAATATAGAAGACTGCTTGGACCCTTCAGCGGTCAGAATTTCCGCGCGCTTCTCACGCTCGGCTTTCATCTGCTTGTTCATGGACTGCGTAATGTCATGCGGCGGCTGTAGATCTTTGATCTCAATCCGCGTGACTTTCGCGCCCCACGGATCGGTGGCCGAATCGATAACCGTCAAAAGGTGACCATTAATCGCGTCGCGTTTGGACAGAACTTCGTCCAAATCCATCGAGCCCAGAACAGTCCGCAAATTTGTCAAACACAGCTGCTGAATGGCGTTTTCCAGATTGCTCACTTCATAGGTCGCTTTGCGCGCATCCGTGACTTGGATAAAGACCACGGCATCAGCGGTAACCATGACGTTATCTTTGGTAATCACTTCTTGGGCGGGAACATCGACAACACGCTCGCGCATATCTGTCTTGTCACCGATTTTATCAACAAAAGGAATCAGGAAGTGTAGGCCCGGCCTTAACGTTCGTGTATATTTACCAAACCGCTCAATCGGATATTGATATCCCTGCCGAACCGAAACGATCGAGCCTTTGACGATAAACAGCGCAAGCGCTGCCATGAATAGAATAAATATATATTGGACTTCCATAATTCCCCCGACTTAAAAATGAGCAGGCGAATTCCTGCTCACACTCTATTTTTCGATCTATAATTGATCGAGCATATATTCAGCAGAGCTGACTTTAAATTCGCCGCCCTCTTCTACATTGATGTGTTCCACCACGCCGTCATTGGCGACAATGGAGTAGCGCTGGCTGCGCGCGCCCATGCCAAATCCTGTGGCGTCAAGTTCAAGGCCCGCCGCTTTGGCAAAGTCGCCATTGCCGTCCGCGAGCATCATCATGTCACCCGCATCTGACTGCTTGCCCCATGCGTCCATAACAAAGACATCATTGACTGATGTGCACGCTACGGCGTCAATACCTTTGGCTTTCAGGGCGTCAGTATTCTCTTTAAATCCCGGTAAATGTTTCGCGCTACAGGTCGGCGTAAAGGCGCCCGGCACAGCAAATAGAGCCACGCGCTTGCCTTTGAAAATATCGTCCGTGCTTCGCGGCTCCGGGCCATCAGGCGTAGGAACCATAAAGGTTGCTTCTGGTATTTTATCGCCGACTTTAAGGATCATGGGATTCTCCGGTTTTAATGTTGTTATGTTAAATATGGTGCGGCGCGGCCTCTTTGGCAAGATGCCCTTGCTATAAATCGGCGCGCCGTGCGAGTATGGTTTATGAGCGATGAAACGTTAAATCTATCTGGACAGGTTTTAGTGGCCACCCCCGCCATGGGGGATCCGCGATTTCACCGCGCGGTTATATTAATGTGCCTGCACGATCGCGACGGCGCTATGGGCGTTGTCATCAACGCCATTCAGAGCGGCGTAAATCTGGGCCAGATTTTAGAACAGTCCGGCGTAGCAGGGCCAAATGTTGCCCTGCCCCGCCCCGTTTATAATGGCGGCCCCGTTGCGCGCGAACGCGGTTTTGTCCTTCATAGCGATGAGTTCTTCTCGCTCGAATCTTCCATTCGCGTGCGCGAGGGATTAACGCTTACCTCAACCAAAGACATCCTGATTAATCTCGCCAGCGATACCCCGCCGCAGCGCGCCATGTTCTCACTCGGCTATGCCGGATGGTCACCGGGGCAGCTTGAAACGGAGCTCGCCATGAATGCATGGCTGACCAGTGAAGGTACGGATGAGCTTATTTTTAACACACCTGCTGAGAAAATATGGGAAGCTGCGCTCGCGCAAATTGGAATAAAGCCAGAGCAATTATCGATGCTTAGCGGCTCGGCATAGAGCGATAATACAGCGCGTTCTGTCTAAACGATATCAAAATTTATCGACCTTCTCCTCGGAACAAGGTGGCGGCAGCCGGGTGAAGGGATATGCAAGCGCCCCATAATGGAGAGGCAGGTAAATGAAAGATTTAATCTTTCAACAAACTCAAATCACCCATCCGTAGACAAACGCGCGAATAAATCATGGTCGCGCCAGACGCCATCGATCTTTAGATAGCCTCGCCCAATGCCTTCATGGGCAAAGCCCACAGTCTCTAATAACTGCCGTGAGGCCACATTGCCCAAACCCACGGCAGCTTCGACGCGGTGAAGCGCCAGCGTTTCAAAGGCAAAACGGCACGCGGCCCGAACGGAGGCGCGGCCATAGCCTTGGCGCGCATGGCGCTCTGCAATCCAATATCCCAGCGCGCAGCTTTGTTTCACTTTGCGATGCACCATTGTGAGATTACAAGCCCCCACCATCATATTGTCAGCGGTACGGAAAATATGAAATGGATAACCCTCATCGCTGCCGACCATTCTTTTAAAGCGAGACAGCCTTGTGCGGTAAGCTTGACGAGTCAGATGATCATCGCTCCAGCGCGGCTCCCATGGCTGTAAATGATCATGTGAGGATAAGCGTAGCTCCGCCCACTGCTCATAATCGGCCCATTGCGGATGACGCAAATGCACGCCCCCGCCGGGCAAGCCTTCGAATAGAACCGTATCTGTCGTTGCGCGGCGGCGCGGGCTCATGACCAGCCGCCAAAGCTCAGGCG
>CALKXN010000128.1 GCA_938003555.1 uncultured Robiginitomaculum sp.
AGATGAATGTCTTAAATTATTCTCCCCTCACCCGCCCTGCCGGCGTCCAGAGGACGCGTCTACGACGCCTCTCCCATGAGGGAGAGGGCTGAAGCCTCTTGAGTCAGGTCTATAACACTCCCAAAACATCACAGCATTTCCCCCTGCCCTTTTGGGTTTAAACCCCGTAAGACGGGTGCATGAAAATTAATCGAAAAGATATTATCAAAGCCATAGCCGCGCAGCCGGACCGCTTGGATAAAAACGCCATTGGCAAAATTATTGGCGTGAGCGCCGCAGATAAGCGCGAGCTGCGTATGGCGCTGCGCGATATGGAACAGCGCGGCGAGATTGTGAAATCGGATCGCCGCCTCTATCGCCTCGCAGGCGAAATTCCCGAAGTGACCGTTTTACATATTGGCCGCATTGATGATGATGGCGATATGATCGGCTCCCCCGAAGGCTATAAAGGCGACGGGGAGACGCCGGAATTTATTGTCGTTGAACGCAAGCGCGGACGTGAGGGCATGAGCCTTGGCGTCGGCGGACGCGCCCTGTGCCGTATTGATTTTGACTCCAGCCCGCCGCGCGCCGAGGTTATTCGCGTGATTGGCCGCGCGCCCGAGCGCCAACTGGGCGTCATTGTGAAAACGGGACGCGGACTGCGTATCAAGCCTGTCTCGAAAAAAGAACGCAATGAATATGTGCTGTCGACCGAGGACGATAAGCTTAAAGCCAACGACCTTGTCCTCTTTGAAACGATGCCAAGCGCGCGCAAGAAACATCGCGATGCCCTTAAGCCTGCCCGCGTGATTGAAGTCGTTGGCGATATTAATGACCCTAAAGCGGCGAGTCTTATCTCGCTGCATGAGCACAGCATTCCGCTGGGTTTCCCTGAAGAGGCCGAAGCCGAAGCCAAGGCGGCGCGCGTGCCGCAAGTGGGCGGCAAGCGCGAAGATTTGCGCCACCTCCCGCTACTGACGATTGATCCGGTTGACGCCAAAGATTTTGATGATGCGATCTGCGCCATGCCCAATGCCAATGGCAAAGGCTTTACCGCCTGGGTCGCGATTGCCGACGTGGCAGCCTATGTCAAACCGGGCAGCGCGCTGGATGATACCGCCAAACGTAAGGGCAATAGTGTTTACCTGCCCGACCGCGTGGAACCGATGCTACCCCATGCTTTGTCATCCGACATGTGCTCGCTGCGCCCAAATGAAGACCGCGCCTGTATGGCCGTGAAAATGTCATTTGCAAATGACGGCAGCTTGTCCGGATTTAAATTTCACCGCGGATTGATGCGTAGCCGCGCGCGCCTGACCTACGCGCAGGCTCAGGAGGTCTTTGAAGGCCGTGAGCATGAGGCTGCCAATGACGTGATACCCGAGCTGCACGCGCTCTACGCAGCCTATAAGGCCCTTCGCGCGGCGCGCGCGCGGCGCGGCCCGCTAGAGATCGACATGCCAGAGCGCCGCGTGCGCATTGGCGATAATGGTGAGGTCACGGCGATTGAAGTGCGCGAACGCTTTGACGCGCATAAATTGGTCGAAGAATTTATGATCCAAGCCAATGTCGCGGCGGCCAAAGCCCTGACGGCGGAAAAAGCTGAACTGGTGTTTCGCATCCATGACGAGCCGAGCCGCGAGAAATTGCAAAGCCTGTCAGACTTCTTGCCTGCCATTAAAATGAAATGGGCGATTGGTGAGAAAGCTACGCCCGCGCGATTTAATAAACTCCTGAAGGCCGCCGTAGATCGTGACCTGTCCGAGATTGTCGGCATGGCGGTTTTGCGCAGCCAGAGTAAGGCTATTTACAGCCCAAAAAATGGCGGGCATTTCGGCTTAACGCTCACGCATTATGCCCATTTCACATCACCCATTCGCCGCTACGCCGATTTGATTGTTCACCGGGCGCTGATCCGCGCCTTTAATCTGGGCGATGATGGCCTTACCGATAAAGAGATCGCGCAGCTGCAGGAAACCGCTGAGCATATTAGCAGTACAGAGCGCCAAGCCATGGCCGCCGAGCGCGACGCAACAGACCGTTATATCGCCGCGCATTTATCGGATCGCCTTGGCGCGAAATTTGGCGCGCGCATTACCGGGGTCGCGGGCATCGGTCTGTTTGTGACACTCGACGAGACCGGCGCAGACGGCCTTGTTCCTGTCCGCAATCTGGGCGACGAATATTTCCGCTTTGATGACCGCGCGCGGGCCTTAATTGGAGAGCGCACCGGCGGGACATATAATTTCGGAGCGCGTGTCATTGTCGAGCTTGTCGAGGCCACCCCCATTAGCGGCGGCATGATTTTCGACATGGTCAGCGACCCCACCCCGGGCGAGCCCGGCGGACGCGGCAAGCGCGGGCATCAGCGCCGCGGCAGCAAAGGACGCCAGAGCCCTGCGGGTCAAAGCAAACCCAAAAAAAAGAAAAAAACCTTGCCAAAACATAAGCGCAAAAAGGCCGCCGCCAAGCGCAATGAAGGCGAGCGCCATTCGTGAAAAAATGGGCCGACGACAAACGCGTTAAAGTCAGCGATAAAGACGCCGCTAAGCGCGCCGCCATGAGCCGCGCCGCGCGGCCCTTTCTGGCGTCCACCGTTGTCATTACGCGCGGCCCTTTGGGCGCAGAAGAGGTCTTGCTCGGATTTCGCTCGCGCAAACATGACTTCATGCCGGAGGTCTATGTCTATCCCGGCGGGCGCGTAGACCGCTCCGATAGCTTTGCACCTTACGCCGGGCAGATTGACCCGCGCACCGCCCGCATCCTAGGCGCGGCTCTGCCGCCCGCGCGCATTCGCGCCTGCGTTCTGGCAGGCATACGCGAAAC
>CALKXN010000129.1 GCA_938003555.1 uncultured Robiginitomaculum sp.
ATCTGGCCACAGGTAATAATCACGGTAAGGCCCAGACAACGATTGCGCGTTTGGCTTTGGAATGGTTTCCGACTGAGGATTTAACATTACTCGCCAAGCTTGAGCATTTAGATAGTGAAGGTGACGGCCCATCCGCGACAAACCGCGGTCTCTTTGAACGCGATAGCTTTGACTTCGCTATTGATAATGAAGGCCTGTACGAATCAAAAGGCACACAATTTAGTCTTAAGGCGGATTACGATGTTGCATTTGGTGATGGTACAATCACGAATATCTTCGGCTATCGTAAAGGCGAAGGCGCAACCGATAGTGATATCGACTCCACACCATTTTTCCTGTTCCACTCAACGACGGCATTGGAAAGCGAGCAAGTCTCTAACGAGCTTCGCTATGCAGGTACATTTGGTAAGGCTGAAATTACGACAGGTGTGTTCTACTTCAATAATGATGTGACCTACACCGAAGTTCGTGATCTTCCGCCATTATCCCCGCTGACATTCTATGGCGGCGGCGCGCAGGATCACACAGTTCTAGGTCTATTCGGCCAGCTTGATTATGCGTTTAGCGATAACTTCGTGGGTATTATTGGCGGTCGTTTCTCGAATGAAGAAAAAGAAGCAGACATTACATATATTCGTCCGCGTCCTGCTTGTTCCGTTGTTGATGGCACATGTCCAACCGGCGGCGTTGGTACAAACCCATTCATTCCTGAGCCATCAGGCTTTGAGGATGTAAATGATTGGTCTAATTTTGCGCCCAAAGTTGGCTTTCAATATTTCACTGATGCTGGAAATCAAATCTACGGTAACTACACAAAAGGTTTCCGCTCAGGCGGCTATAACTTCCGTATCACCAATCCTGCATTGTCATTGCAACAAGTGGCGGCCAATGGCGGGCAGCAATCATTTGACGAAGAAGAAGTGGACTCCATTGAGCTTGGCTTCAAATATCGCCGTGATGACCGTAAAATTACGCTAAACGGGAATGTGTTCTCAACGTCAATTGCGGACATGCAGCGTGAAGTTAATATCTCATCGCCAACAGCAGGTGTGTCTCAGTTCATTCTGAATACGGCTGATGCGGATATTCGCGGCGCAGAACTTGAAACTCAGGTTCTCCTGACCGAGAACTTAGTCGCCTCTGCCAATGTTGGCGTGATCAACGCGGAGTACACGGATGTTGGTTTTGATATTTCTGGTGATGGCGTTGTGAATGCTGCTGACCTCGCTCTAGACCTGCCGCGTGTGCCCGAAGCGACATATGGCTTTGGCTTTATCTATGACAAAGAAATTGGCGACTTAGGCGCTCTCACGACGCGTTTGAACTTCCAGCATCGCGATAAGATTGCCTATACAGACAGCAACTTTGGTTGGGTTCAGCCGATTGATAACCTCTCTGCGAACTTGGCATGGGAAACCCCTATGGATGGCGTAAGCGTCTCACTTTACGGCACAAATCTTCTTGATGAAGTTCAGGTTGGCGGTGACACACAGCTTCCATTCCCTGGACCGCGCGGAAATGGCCTTAACCAGCCTTTCGGCGAGAGCCCCGCGCTGTCAACATTCAGCCCACTGAAAAAAGGCCGTGTTGTTGGTCTGGAACTGACAATCAAAGGCTAAATAGAGCTCAGATTAAATCAGAAGGGCGGCGCATTGCGTCGCCTTTTTTGTTACATTTCACCGACGCGGCAGGGCAGGGCCAGCATGGCGGGGGCTTTGTCCATTGCGGCTATAGAGAGCTGCGGGTTTAGGGACGGATCATAAGTCACAGTGATGACAATCGATTGGCTATCCGTATCACCGCGCTTTGAGGCTGTTTTGCGCTGGGCTGTGAATATTCGGGTGGGCATCGCCGACAGTGTTACAGCGCAGTTACTCGCCTGTCCGACCCTCTGAGAATTTGCGCCCTTTGGCGTTACCTCAATACCAAACTCGCCGAGTTGTCCTGAACTCAGCAGGGCAAAGGGCGCGTTTGATGCCACTTGGAATACGGTCTCGCCGGGCTGGCTTGAAAGCGTCTTAACCACAACGATCTGCGGAACCTCTAATTGAACCCGATCGGTAAGATTGGCCATGGCGGGCATCGCGATGGCCGCGCCAATCAGTTCAAATGCTAGCCAGCCAGAGAGGATCTTCCAGCGGTTCTTCTTGAGCATATTAAACTTCACCATGATGGGCCCCTGTTCTGTGACGTTACACTGCTCTGATTCGTTTCAATTGCCGTGCCAAGACTGCGCGGCCCCCGTTGCGAAACGACATCATCGCGATTATAGGAGCGGCCATGAGCACGCAGACAAAAGCCCTAATTCTATTCTCAGGCGGTCAAGACAGCGCGACCTGTCTGGCATGGGCGCTGGACCGATTTGATTATGTGGAGACCGTTGGCTTCGATTATGACCAGCGCCACAATATCGAAATGCAGTGCCGTATGGATGTGATCGGCGCGTTCAAAGCGCAATTCCCGCATTGGGCAGACATGATCGGGCCGGACCATCTTGTTGACCTGTCCGCATTAGGCGCAATTAGCGAAACATCGCTGACGCGCGATCAAGAAATAAAGCTCAATCAAGCGGGCCTGCCGGATACATTTGTGCCGGGACGCAATCTTATCTTTCTCAACTTCGCCGCCGCCGTGGGGTATCGCAGAGGTATCACAGCCTTAGTGGCGGGGATGTGCGAGGCCGATTTCTCGGGTTACCCCGATTGCCGCAAGGACACGCTGGACGCGCAGATGCTGGCTATAAGCCTGGGCATGGACAAAGCCTTTACGCTTGAAACGCCGCTCATGCATATCAGCAAAGCCGGCGCGTGGACGCTCGCGCAAAGCCTAGGCGGCAAAGAGCTTGTCGAGCTTGTTCGCACGGTGACCCATACCTGTTACAAAGGCGAGCGCGGAACGCTTCATGATTGGGGCTATGGCTGCGCGGCGTGCCCGGCTTGTGATCTGCGCGCGAAAGGCTGGACTGAGTATGCGAGTCTATAGCGTCAAAGAAACATATTTAACCGTTCAAGGTGAGGGCGCGCAAACCGGTCGCCCGGCCGTCTTCCTGCGCTTTGCCGGATGCAATCTGTGGACAGGGCGCGAGCAAGACCGCGCCTCTGCGGTCTGCACATTCTGCGACACGCAATTTGTCGGTACGGATGGCGATGGCGGCGGAAAATTTACCACGCCGCAATCGCTTGCCAATCATGTGAAGTCCTTCTGGCCCAAGGGCGGCGGCGGGCAGCCTTGGGTCGTGTGCACCGGCGGGGAACCGCTCTTGCAGCTTGATACGCATTTGATCGACGCGCTTCATGAGGCAGGCTTTAAAATTGCGGTTGAGTCCAATGGCACTGTCCTTGCGCCGCAGGGTATTGATTGGCTCACCGTTTCGCCCAAAGCGAATGCGAAGCTTATTCAAATATCTGGCGATGAATTAAAACTGGTCTATCCTCAGGATGAAAATTCACCCGAAGACTTCGCCGGTTTAGAGTTCAAGACTTTCTACCTCCAGCCCCGTGACGATCGCTATTTAGGGCAAACGCAAAACGCCGCTCATTCCCAAGCGGCGTTTGAATATTGTCTGTCTCATCCGCAATGGAATCTCTCCGTTCAGACCCACAAATTTATCGGCGTGCCTTAGCTAATTTCCGATTGTTTTTGCGGTCTTGCGGGCAAAACGGCTAAAGCTGCGTTTGGCGTCGCCCCAAGTGCTGATGCCGCTAAATTCGTCCAAGCTGTGCTCATACCATCCATATTGCGATGTGCCGACAACATTGCCGCTTGCGTCAAGCAACTGCGCCGTCATGCGCGCGCCGCCGCGTCCAACGCTGTTAAAGGACAGATTGGGCTGAACGGACATTTGCTTAAATGTCGGACGGTTCGGACGGGCATCATCAATCGTGACGCGCAAGGTATAAGCCCCATTTTCAGTGACGGAATAACCTGCTTTGGACAGATCCGCGCCCATTTCATCCGTCATATCGCGACGCAGCATGTCGAGATCTTTCATGCCGTAATAGCCATTTCCGGCAAAGCCGTCCCGCAGGCCGCGCGTACGCCCGCGATCAGATAATTTCTCCGGAAGATTGTCTGCGCGGTGCATCATGTCTTTGGACAGAGTAACTTCAACATTTATTGACGCGCCCGCAGGCACAGCCATATCTTCGATGAATTTATTTTTGCTGACAGCGAAAGCCGGAGCCGATGTTAAAGCAATGGCTGCAGTGGCGATAAATAGATGGCGCATAATAGTCTCCATGATGAAATAACACCATAGCACAATATCTTACATTTTTCAATTCTTCCGCGTATTGTGCACGCGATTGTGATGGTCGCGCTGTCAGGGTTTATCCGCGAATGGCGTCAACAACGATAGAGACGACACGGCCAGAGGCTTTTGCCGCCGCAATATGGCCTTCCATTTCGGCCCGCGAAATGACTTTGGTTAGCGTCACAATTTTACCGGATAGATCGACCACTTGCGTCGTCACCGTCAAGATTTTTGATGTCGTATCGAGCGCGGCATTGGTAATGCGAACCGTTGTCTTACCTGTCTCGATAATCCCTTTGCCGGTATAATATACGCCTTTACCCGCGATTTTGGCCGTGCCAATCGCGCCTTTTCCGGCATATTTACCCGTGTAATATACGCCTTTAACGGGCAGGGCCGCAACCTTGCCTGTGGCTTTAGCCACGGCGCAGCCGGTCACTGCCGGCGCGATAAGGGACGCGATTATAAGGGTTTGAACAAGGCGCATGACATTCTCCGCAATAATTTCTTATTGGGAAACTAAACGAATAGGCTTTCTAATCATTTAAAATATGCAGTCCGATCTGTATTTAGTATCTCATCTCATTTCCGTTTGGTTTGTTTGCTTTATTTCTTAGTCGATAAAGGCGCTAATCTTCCCGATTAACCCTGTCGGGTTAACGGGCCCCCTT
>CALKXN010000130.1 GCA_938003555.1 uncultured Robiginitomaculum sp.
CATGTCATTGCGGGACAGATGCGGGTTTTCTTCAGTCATTTGGTCAATAAGTTCAGATTTTAGCATATTTACTATATGCACGGCTTGACGGTATGGGGTCAAGCCTTTTGGAAATTTGGCAAAGAAAAACCCCCGCCGAAACGGCGAGGGTTTACATTCAAATCTACGAGACTGACTACTCGTCACCGCCTTTGAGGGCCGCGCCGAGGATATCGCCCAAAGATGCACCGGCATCTGTGGAGCCATATTGATCAACAGCTTCTTTTTCTTCAGCGATTTCAAGCGCCTTGATAGAGAGGCTTGGCTTGCGCGTTTTGTTGTCGATTTTAACGATGCGGGCATCGACTTTATCGCCAACAGCAAAACGCTCAGGGCGCTGCTCTGTACGCTCACGCGACAGATCAGACTTGCGAATAAAGGCGCTAACTTCGCTACCTTCTTCGCCGAAGGACACTTCGATGCCGCCGGAATTAACTTCCGTGACCGTACAAGTGACCGTCTTACCGCGAGATGCAGATGATCCGGCGGAAACGCCAGTATCTTTAACAAGCTGCTTGATACCAAGACTAATGCGCTCTTTGTCTGTATCGACTTCGAGGATTTTCGCTTCAACCATGTCGCCTTTAGTGTAAGTCGCCAAAGCGTCTTCACCGGAGAGATCCCAAGACAGATCAGACAAATGCGCCATACCGTCAATATCGCCGTCTAGACCGATAAACAGTCCAAATTCAGTGATAGAGCGAACTTCGCCTTTGACGATTGTTCCAACAGGGAAGGCTGATGCAAAGCTGTCCCAAGGATTATCTTGAGTCTGCTTGATGCCAAGGCTGATGCGGCGTTTCTCTTCGTCAACTTCAAGAACCTGAACATCGACTTGCTCAGATGTAGAAACGATTTTGCCTGGATGAACGTTTTTCTTCGTCCAAGACATTTCAGAAACATGGACAAGACCTTCAACGCCTTCTTCCAGTTCAATGAATGCGCCGTAATCAGCAATATTCGTCACTGTACCTGTTAGGCGTGTGCCGACTTGATATTTGGCAGCAACAGCGTCCCATGGATCTTCCATAAGCTGCTTCATGCCAAGGCTGATACGCTGCGTTTCAGAATTGATACGAATAACTTTGACTTTGACCGTATCGCCCACAGTCAGAACCTGACTTGGGTGAGAGACGCGGCGCCAGCTCATATCTGTAACATGCAAGAGGCCATCAATACCGCCAAGATCAACGAACGCGCCGTAATCTGTGATATTTTTAACGATACCTTCGCGTGTTTCGCCTTCAGCCAATTGACCGACAAGCTCTGCGCGCTGCTCGGCACGGCTCTCTTCAAGGACAGCACGGCGCGACACAACGATATTTCCGCGCGGACGATCCATTTTCAAGATCATGAAAGGCTGATCTTGGTTCATCAGTGGGCCAACGTCACGGACAGGACGGATATCAACTTGTGATCCCGGCAAGAAGGCGTTTACGCCGCCAAGGTCGACAGTAAAGCCACCTTTGACGCGTCCAACGATTTGACCTGTGACAGGCTCTTCTTTTTCGAAGACCTTTTCCATCTTGATCCAAGACTCTTCACGGCGAGCCTTGTCACGCGACAGGATAGCATCGCCAAGGGCGTTTTCAATACGCTCAAGGAAGATATCAACTTCGTCGCCGGCTTTAAGCGTATTGCCTTCACCAGGAACGTAAAATTCTCTCAAAGGCACGCGGCCTTCGGTTTTTAGGCCAACATCGATGATGGCCATGTCTTTTTCAATTGCGGTTACAATGCCTTTAACGACGCTGCCTTCTGTCATTGAGTTCGCTTCGAGTGAAGCTTCCAGCATTGATGCAAAGTCGTCCATTGAGGGGTTCATGTCGCCCATTTTTTCTCCGAAAATATGGTCATGCCAACCACATATATGTGGCGGTCTAGCTCGGCCAATCCGAGCGTCTAAATTACCCTCACGCAGAGGGATGCGGGGCTATACCGATATGCGCCCCGATAAGCAAGGGCCGCGGCGCAGTGAAGGACGGCACCTCATAACATAATAAGGGTAACCGCCTTAGGCGATTACCCTGTCATACGTGACATATAAAGAGCTGGTTTATCTAACCCTCGGGCGGCATGTCGTCGACATTATCCATGTCATCGGAGCCGTCTTCCCATTCCGGCTCCAGCTCATCAGCGACGGGCGGGACCCATACTGGCGCAGGCTCCGGGATGGCCATGTCTACGTCATAATCTGCTGACCCGTCATCAGAGTTCACCTCAAGATAGGTCACGATGCCGTCTGCATTGCTATCCGCTTTGAGGAATGCGGCGTCATAGTCACCGGATGCGCGAACGCCAATCGCGTCTTCGTGCCCGCTATCGGCAAGCGTATCCACGAATACACGAAACTCTGCGCCATTGAGCGCGGCGTCACCGGAGCTGTCAGCCCCGTTAAAGTAATCCGCAATTGTCGGCGCGGCATCCAGTGCCGGATCACCCGCCAGCGCAGGCGTTGAGATAAGGAATGCAGCAACACCCGTTGTCGCTGCGGCTAAGATATTGAAGCGTTTGATAGGCATATGTGCCTCCATTTTGAGCGCTCCCCCGCCGCTTCACTCGCAGGTTTTGAGACACGCTCAACTTAGCAAGCTGTAACCTCGCCGCCATCAACAGGGCTAAATAAAGGCAATTTTGCGCTAAGGCGCGCCGTAGCGCTCTATTTTTGTGGTCACATTCTCGCCGTTTTCTCCATCTTTCCGCGTTATGACAATATGGTAAAGACGATCATACTCCGTTGCCTCTACGATTTCTGGGCCAGAGTCCCCGCCCAGCGCGGCCGCAAGCTGCGGCGTTGTATTACTGTGACCTACGACAACACAGATTATACAATCCTCTTTCAGGCGCGCAGCCAATCCCGGCAGGTCGCGCGGATCATATGTGATGACGGCCAAGCGCTTATCCGTAGCAAGCGGGGCAGCCGTGGCCATTGTGCGGCGGTAATCAGATGAATAAACCGCTGTCACATCAATATCGTTTAGGCGGTCTTTCAACAGAAGGGCCCTCGCCTCTCCGGCAGGAGTCAATTCAGGGTCTTTAACATTTAGCACTTTTTCAGCGTGGCGAACCAAGTAGAAATGTTGCTCAGCAGTATCAGATGCGGGCTGCGAAGAACACGCCGTGAAAAGGGGCGTTGTTATAAAAAGTGCGGCAAGAAGGAGTCTGTTAGAATAAGCCATGATGCCTTTTAGACTTTATTAAGCGCGTCGCTAGACTAAATTTTAGGGGTAACGAACTAACTTGGTCACGGATTAAGGGTTCATATGTCTCTACGAGGTCAAATTACATTTGCGGATAGCACGCGCGCGATAACGCGCTATAGCAATGCATTGGGCACGACGGTAAAAAAACGCTCCATGTCAAATATGCGTTTATTTGCCTCTGCTGCGGCGCTCCTGCTGGGCATATTCCTATCCTATTGTAGCTTGTTCTACTTACCGGCTTTTGCAAGCGACAGCCAAATATTGCGTATGTCGAGTGAAGCGAAAGTCACGCCTCAGCTGGGACATATGCGGAGCAAAAAAGGGGGATGGTTTACGCCCTATTTGGATCTCCTGCGCATGAAGCGCGGATATAT
>CALKXN010000131.1 GCA_938003555.1 uncultured Robiginitomaculum sp.
CCGTGCAAGGATCTCTCATATCTCGTCGATGGGCAAAGACAGCCCCATGCGCCTGTTGCGACTTCGGCGGAAAATATTTTGCAGACATATTTACCCCGCGTGTCAAAATATACCGTCACGGGCAAAGATGAAACGCGCCGCTTGGTTCTGTCCGATGATAATGGCAATGCGCTTTTAAGCTTTATACCGACGCCGAGGCGGCCCTCGAGTAATCCAAAGAGAACCCAAAAAATATATGACCACCTCGATAATCACGAATGGATTATAGAGCCTCGCGCCAGGGATAGGGCGGGCGCATCAGTCAGTCCCATTCGTGTTTTTCGGCATAGCGGATACATGCAGGATGGCCCGAAAACACAGGCGGTGATTGTCTCGGCCAAAGACTGCGCGCTTAGCGGCTTAAATATAAATCCAAATAATCTGGCGATGAATGTCTATTCTGCGGATGGCCAGAAAATATATAAAACCTGCAATGGCCCTGAAGCCTTAGCCGTTAAGGCGCAGTGGGGGGAAGCCAAGAAACTATTATTCGATGACACGCATCTGATTTTCTATGATGAAAATTGGGGCGAGGTCATGCGCGCAAGACGCGGCAAAGCCATCGAAGAGAAGAAGGACTAAACCGCCATCTCATTATTGGCGATTTTGCTAAGGGCCGCGATTTGCTCTGGCGCGGTTTTCATATGTTTGCGCGCCTGTAGGTCCATGAGTCCCGCCACGCCTTGCATTGATAATATATGCGCGCCCGTCTGGGCATTGACCATTGTGTGGACAAGGGTTCGGATGTTTGCCGTGACGGATTTAACGCCGCTATAGAAGTCATAGGCATCACCAACGCCGCAGTCTGGGCCAAAGGCGAGGCGGGCTTCGAATAGCGCGCCGCTGATTTTGCCGTAATTTTCTGCCACATTGTTCTCCGGCCAGGCCGCAGTGAAATGACCCACCGTTGAGGTTACGCGCCCGAAGAGCGCAGGCGGGGCGATGCGGCCAAAGCTGTCGGCCTCGGCGGGGGTGAAAACGCCGCTGCCGAGAAATTGTTGGTTCCATGCTTTGGCTTGGGCCGCGTCAGGGCAGACAGGCGCCGCGTCCAAATCTACGCCGCGCGCTTGGGCAAAATCGGGGAGGGGCGTCATGATGTTTTTCGCGGCAGCTTTTGCGCGGCGCGGCCAAGGGAAGGCTTTTAAGGTGCGCTGAGAAATGTGCTCGACGCGCTCGCGCAGACTGGCGGCGGGGCGACCATCAGCGTGATACATAATATGCAGAATATCTGCGCCCGTTTCGCTCATGCCCAAAATCGCAGATCTAACCAGCAGCGGCGCGCCCGGGCGGGCTTCGGCTAAATATCGGATATGGCAATCAACAGGGCGAATTTGCGATGTTGCGCCGCGCTGCACCGCTTCGGGCAGATCAAGATGATAGGAAAGGCGCGCACGGGCCTGCGCAAATTTATAAACATAATGGCGCATATTCATGTGACCCAACTCGTCACATTCCCACGCGCTACACTCGCCCGCCCACGTTAATAGAGATGTATCCATAAAAAATTACGCGGCGGTGCAATTGCCGCAAATGCCGTAATGCTCAATGATAGAACGTTTCACGCTAAAGCCTTGGGGGGGATTGACGCTGTGCTCGCCAATATGGCGCTCGGTGACGCTGTTACAGTCATCGCAAATATAAAATTCGGCGCGGTGGCCTTCATGGATATGGTCACAAACGACATAAGCATTGAGCGCTTCGACGCGATGAATCAGGCCAAGTTTAGAGAGAAATTCCAGCGCGCGATACACAGTTGGCGGGCGCGGCGAGCCATAATCAGGATGCAGGCGATCGAGAAGGTCATAAGCTTTGACGGGTTCTTGCGCGCTAACAATCAACTCAAAGATATGAGAGCGCAGCGGGGTGAAACGCTCGCCTGCGGCTGCGCTGACCGATTTGGCGATAGCCAAATGATGCTCCATATCGCCGGGCGCGCAATCATCGCCATGCGCGTGACCGTCATGTGTGTCGTGATGGTGAGTATGATCTTGTGACATGTGTTCGCCTTTGATTTGCTTGTCTGTATCACACCCTAGGGGAATAAATCCAGCCCGCTGCACCCACTGATTATACGCGCTTGAGAATGCAGACCATATCCGCTAAGAGCGCGCGAGAATTACGGCGGGAGGGGCCCGCTACAACACTAACGATTATCCATAGGGAATATCATGGCAAAAGCACCAGCCGCAGCCGGCGGCGTATCCGGCAACGTTTTACTTTATCAAAACCCGGTTCCGCTCACCAAAGATGCACATAGCAAAATGGGCGTCTCAGCGACTGCTGCGCCATTTGATTTTTTGCGTAAGGCGCATTTTGTTCCTGTCACAGCGCCTGAATTTGGCGCAGCCGCAAACAGCTACCCGCTGATCTTTGCAGGCGAAGCGAAAAACCCGCTCGCCGTTATGGGCATTCGCGGCGAAGAAAATCTCTTCGTTGAAGAAAATGGTCAATTTAACGCTGATTTCTACATGCCTGCATTTGCGCGCCGCTATCCCTTCGTTTTGGCCGGCGACGAAGCCAATAACCGCTTTGTGGTTTGTGTTGACGAAAAAGCCGATTGTGTTGTGAAGAAAAACCCAGAGCGTCCCTTCTTCGAAGGCGCTGAGCTTTCTGCGTTCACGCAAGAAGCTTTTGAATTTCTGCAAGCCTTTGAGCGTGATCGCCGCGCCACAGAAGACATGATCAAAGTCTTTAACGAGCATGATCTGTTCGAGCAAAAAGAAATGAACTTCCAAGGTAACAACCCTGATGGGTCACTTGCGCCAAAGCAAAAAATTGCTGAATATTTCGCAATCACCGAAGAGCGCCTGAAAAAGCTCGACGACAAAGCTTTGCGCATGTTCGCAGATCGCGGCTATCTGGCTGTC
>CALKXN010000132.1 GCA_938003555.1 uncultured Robiginitomaculum sp.
TGCACCTGAATCACAATCTGTGTTCGTTGCAGGGGTAGAGAATGATCCGCCTGTGAACTCAGGAGAGCGTACAGCCGCGATAAATTCTAAATGGTCTGGCAGGATATCGGCGAGCGCAATGTCTGTTGCATTTGCCGCAGCTGTCGAACCGTTATTCGTTGCGCTAATGACATATTCCACACATGAACCCGGTACAGCATATTGCTCACCAGCAGCAGGCGTACCTGGAATTGTTGCGCAGCCTGTTCCGTCTTGACTGAAGATTGTGACAGTCTTCGCGGCAACCAAATCAGCCGAAGCCACAATATAGGTACCCGTCGCAGAATGTGCGCCATCATTATTGGCATCGCCTGTAGAGGCTGTACCTGTCATATCAGCAAGCACGTTCTCTGCCGCGCCTGTTAATGTGTTTCCACCCGTATCCGCGGTAACCAATGTTGCCGGCGTTCCAGCTGTTCCAGCTTCGGCTGTGTCAGCCACAAGGCTGACCGCAGACTCGTCATCATTGTCTTGACTTGCACCGATATCACCGGACACGACAACCCAAACAAGTGTATCTGGGCCAAGGCTCTCAGACAAATCGCCTGAGCCTGGAGTATAAGTATAAGCCGTACCCGCAAGATCACCTGGACCAAAACCGGCTGTGCCATCGTCAAAGTAATATGTAATATCAAGACCGGACGCATCAAATTCATCGCCAGCTTCGTTGATCAAGGCAAATGTATAGCCTTGCGTGTCATTACCTGTGTTTTGCAAGCTAAAGACCAATTCTTGGTCCGTAGAGCCCGGCGCAACTGTCGTGTCACCATCACTGGCCACAGTTAAGTTGATCAAACGGTCAACAGTAAATTCTGTTGGCGTATCGCTGCCGGACGGGCCGGTATCGATTGTTGGCTGATCCGTTCCGCCAACTTGGTAATCCAGAGTAAACGTGTTTTGCACATTCGTTCCGGCGAGTGTGCCGCCTGCGGATGCAGAGGCCGCTGTCACTAGCGTTAGAGCCGTCGAGCCCAGCACCAGTGCGGTTAATTTAGTTAGTTTTCCCATTGCACTTTCCTTCATTAAAGATGGAAGGCTTTTAAGTGCAGGGTTGTAATATCGCGCTAAACTTTATAGTTAAATTCAAGTAAATATAGGTAAAAAGGCCTATTTCAGGCGAAATTTTGTTTAATTCTATTAATACTTAAGTATTTAAACTCTTCGGCGTCGTTTCATTCACCTAACATTCATAGAACCGGCTTGTCACGTTAAACTCCCAATTAGAGTATAATTTACGCTAAATTACGGGCTTAACATGGCGTTAAATCGCCAGTTACCTACGCTTATTTCAGATAGATTTTACAGCGCATAACCCCTGTTTTTCAGTTTATTTTACGCTGCCGCTTCCCGATTCTAACGATAATATTTCGTGTGACCTGTCATATATACAGGCTATAAATATTAATGAACATTGCGTTAAAATACCAGCTATAGCGAATAATAGGAGCAATTATGCGCCCTTTAATCCTTAACAAAATCTTTGCAAAACCTTAACTGCAAACTTCGACATAAACCCAATTTTAAGAGGGGTTAACACAACCTTATATTAACCCTACACCTTAACCGAATACTTACCATAAAACAGTCAAATTGTGGGGGTCAGGTTTTCGCGCGCAATGCCAGCGCATTTGCTGTTTTAAACGCAAAAAGGCGCCGATCCGGTGGATCAGCGCCTTTTATTTAATCTTGCGAATACTTTAGAGCATTTATGCTTTATCCACGCAAAGTCCCGCCCGCTTTGGCGACTTGCGCGATGATTTTATCCGATACCGCTTCGATCTCTTTATCGGTTAGCGTCGCGCCGCTGGGTGAGAGCGTCACGTCGATGGCAAGCGATTTATGCCCCTCATCAACGCCCTGCCCGCGGTAAATGTCAAATAATGCCACGTCGCTAATCAGCGCCTTATCCGCGCCCTTGGCCGCTTTAAGAATATCGCCCGCAGGGACATCATCGGCGACGATGAATGCGAAATCACGATGCACCGGCATAAATTCAGACAGGCTCAGCGCTTTTTTGGCTTTGCTTGCATTTTTCTTGCGCGGCAAAGGGAGCTCATCCGGCCAGATTTCAAATCCGATGACGCGGCCTTCTACGCCCAGCGCCGTGAGCGCATTGGGATGGAGCTCGCCAAATTCAGCCAAAATCTTCTTTGGCCCCATTTGAAGGCGTCCAGAGCGGCCCGGATGGTAATGATCTGACGCGCCCTGCACGATTTGTAGATTATCGACATTTGCGCCCATCGCCGCCAGAGCCGCCAAAACATCAGCTTTAGCCGATAAGGCATCCATTGCGCATTCCCCCGCCCAATGGCGAGACGGATCCGCGCGGCGCATGCCGGCGATTGTGGCGCGCTGCCCCTTGGGACTGTCATCATGATAAACGCCGCCGCTCTCAAACAGAGCTGCGCCGGGATAACCTTGCTGTAAACTGCGTTGTCCGGCTTGCAAAATATGAATCAGCGCAGATGGACGCATACAGTCCAAATCGGCACTAATCGGATTGGTCAAGACGATGGCGTCATTCTCACCGCCGCCAAAGGCACGGGCATGACCGCGCGCGCAAAATGACCATGTCACAGCCTCATTAAGACCGCGAAGCGCCAAAGCCCGGCGCGCAAGACGCAGACGGCTTTGCTGCGGCGTGGATAATGGCCCGCTGCGCGTGAGGCGCGGCAGTGATGTGGCCGGCAGTTGGTCAAAACCGGCAATGCGCGCGATCTCTTCAACAATATCCGCTTGCATAGTCACGTCGCGGCGACGCGAGGGCACATCAATTGCCCAAATATCCGCGCTGTCATCAACGCCAAATCCAAGCGTGTCCAAAATCTCTTTCATCTGAACATCTGTTGGCGCAAATCCGAGCAACGCTTTCACGCGGCGCGGGTCAAACCCAACCGCAGCAGGCGCGGCAGGAATTTCGCCTGCAATGACAACCTCCGAAGCCTCGCCGCCGCAAATCTCCAGAACCATTTGCGTGGCCATATCCAGACCGCCGCGCACAAATCCCGTATCAACGCCGCGTTCAAATCGATATTTCGCGTCACTATTCACGCCAAGGCGTTTGGCCGAGCGGCGAATCGTCAGCGGATCGAAATAGGCACTCTCGATGAGGATATCAGTTGTGTCCTCGCCGCAGCCTGTGCTCTCACCGCCGACAATACCGCCCAGACCCAAAATGCCGCTCGCGTCACATATGGCGACATCATCCGATGTCGCTATATAGCTTTTATCATCCAGCGCTTTGAACGCCTCGTCTTGGCCCATGCGCACAGTTACGTCGCCGCTAAGTTTTGCCACGTCATAGAAATGCAGCGGGCGGGCGCGGTCATAAGTAATGAAATTCGTAATATCGACCAGCGCGCTAATCGGGCGCAGGCCAATGGCTTTGAGGCGGTCTTGGAGCCATTTCGGCGACGGCCCATTTTTCACGCCGCGTACAACGCGGCCCGCAAAGACAGGGCAGGCGTCCGGCACAGTTGTTTCAATGGAAACAGGGCACGGGAAGCTGCCCTTAATCTCGGCCACCGCAGACGTTTTCCAAGTGCCTAAACCTGTCGCTGCAAGATCACGCGCAATATTATCCACGCCCAGCCAGTCGGGGCGGTTTGGCGTCACTTCAAAATCAATAATGGGGTCGTCGACTTTTAGCGCGTCCGCGAGCTTCATACCCATAGGGAGGCTATCGTCTAAATCCATAATGCCGTCGGAATCATCGCCCAGCTCTAATTCGGTAGAACTGCACATCATGCCGGAGCTCTCAACACCGCGAATTTTACGCGGCTTTTTATCGAGGCTAAAATCCGCGCCCGGAATATAAGCGCCCATCGGCGCGTAAGCGACCGTCATGCCCGCCCGCGCATTGGGCGCGCCGCAGACAATTTGCATCTCGCCGTCAACCGTATCAACGGTGCAGACTTTTAGCTTATCGGCGTCCGGATGTTTGACGGCCGTTTTAACTTTGGCAATGGAAAACGGCGCAAGCTTTTCGGCCGGGTTTTCAATCTCTTCCACCTCAAGC